>SKIL01000133.1 GCA_007116425.1 Bacteriovoracaceae bacterium
ATTTATTGTAGGATGGGGGTAGCGTGATCGCTATTTCCATCTTCCAGTAGGTGAGACCGTGAGATACTTATTTTTGTTTATCCCCTTACTTTTTTTTCAAGTTTCCATTGCTCAAGCGGCCTTCGAGTTAGGTGCTGACTTTAGCTATAATAAGACTGTTTTTGGCCAAGAGAGAAATAATAAGCAAACAAATCGCACGTACTCTGGAAGTATAGGCTACTATATGTCGGCCTTAACTGTTTTAGAGTTTAATTATTCTTATACGGATACTATTACGCAACAAAATGATGAAATTTCTCTCGACCTGGGAATTAGTATTACTTCACTTAAAAATGAAGTAAACCGTGAGGTTTTCGGTCTTGGCCTGAGGCAGTTTTTTGCCCATCGAAATGCTCGTCTGCGGCCATCCTTATCTCTTGGTTATGCCAAGCAGTTTATCTCGGATCAGACTTTTTATAATTTCCAAGATAGTTTTGGAAACACAGCAAGCACTTCTAGTCCCGTTTCAAAGCGACGTGAAGACTCACTTTTTGGGAGTGCTGGTTTGCAATTTCGATTTAGTCAAACTTTAGCATTTAATGCCTCTATAAACACAGTTTTTAAGGCCTTTGAATTTAATCGGGCCGGTGATAACTTGCGCTACACCTTTGGTATTCGTTGGATTATACTGTGACCATGATCACAACTTGGAAGTCTTTTTGGCCTAAGTTATGCTTAGGCCTTTTTTTTGCTCTGATTTTTAGCTCTTGTGCAAAAATGGGTTATTTGGCCGAGCAGGGCGTAGGGCAGATATCGTTATTGACTAGCGCAAGAGATAATAAATGGGTGATTAATGACCCTGAGACTCCCGCTGAAGTGCGAGAAAAAATTCTCTATATTCAAGAGTTGAAACGTTACTTTCAAGAATATTGGGATGTTTCCACCGGGCGCATATATACTCGAACAACATTTTTAGACCACCCCGCAGTGACTTATCTTCTGATTGCCTCCCCTCATGACAAAATTGAGCCGCACACCGAATGCTTTCCAGTTATGGGTTGTTTTCCCTATTTGGGCTTCTTTCATCCCAAGTCGGCCAGATCATGGGCAAAAAATTTAGAGCGTGAAGGTTTAGTCACTTATGTTCGACCAGTTTATGCCTATTCAACCTTAGGCTATTTTAGCGATACCATTTTGTCCTCGTTTTTTGTTTTTGATAAATTTGATTTAACCGAGCTCATTTTTCATGAACTTTTTCATACCATGTTCTTTCCTCCGAATGAGGTCGCATTAAACGAAGCTCTTGCCACTTATTTTGCTCGAGAGATGACTTATGAATACTTCGGTGAGGACTTAGATTTAACAACGCTTAGAAAGCAAAATAGAGTACTCTCAGCTAAACTTTCTGCTGAGTGGACAAAATATGTAAGAAAATTAAGTCAAAAATATTCAAAAGAAAGAAAAAAACAGCAACGAGATTTAAAACCGCATGAGTCAAAAGAGATTTTAAATAATTTTTTGGACAATCGAGTTCGACCACACTTTGAAAACTTTTGTGGGGACATTGGCCTTTCTTTAAGTTCGTGCTTTCCGCTCAATCGTAGGTGGGATAATGCTCAGATGGCCGCTTTTATGACTTACCAGGATCAAATGGGGCCAATTGAAAAATTAAGAGATGACTTGGATGTGGACATTAGAGGGCTTTTTCGGCATATTGAGGCCCGATATGATGATTATCGAGACCTTCCAAGGTCTAAACGAAGAGGAGCTAATAGGGTGAATTTTAGTGACTTTCTCTTTGAATCAAAAACAAAAAATGAGGAATAAATGAAGCGACATTTTATTTTACTCGATCCACTGGAAAAGCTCTCAGTTAAAAAAGACTCTACTCTACTTTTTGCTCATACGCTTAAGAGTGAAGGCATCGACTGTCGTTTAGTTTTTGAGCAAGATCTCAATTTTTCAAATCGCGCGAAATCGACAGTTTTTGGATATACCTTTGATTCAAAGTTGATGGAAAACTCTGTTTATCTCGATAAATTTGAGCTCGCTGGGGGTGAGTTGTGTGAGTTAGGGCATGATGATGTTTTTCACATGCGATTAGATCCTCCTTTTGATGGAAGGTATCTTAGATACCTTTGGCTTCTAGGTGCATTGCAGGCCCAAGGGGTCCAAGTCGTTAATGATCCTGCTGGTGTTTCTCGGCATAACGAAAAGCTTTATGCTTACCAGAATGAGTCATCTCATCCTAGCTTTGTGGGGGCCGGAGCAAAAGCCCTCGAGTCATTTTTGGAGTCATTAGCTGCTGTTCAGACTTTTGTCTTAAAGCCACTTGATCTCTATCAAGGGATTGGAGTGGAAAAAGTTGAGCGAGCGGCTGTTTTAGAGCGCTTTAAACAAAAAACTCAAGAGCTTAATGGTCCCGTTATCGTTCAGCCTTATGATAGGAAAGTTGAGTCAGGAGAAGTTCGAAGTATTTATTTTAAAGGCCAAGAAATTGGAAGTATTTTAAAAACACCACCGCGTGGAGAATTTCTCGCAAACATTGCAAGAGGCGCCGAATTTAAGCGCTATGATTTAACTCAAACAGAAAGAAAACTATGTGATGATGTCACGAAGTCTTTGATGAAAGAGGGGATTGACTGGGTGGCCTTTGATTTACTTGGCGGCATGCTTTCGGAAGTCAATATCACTTGTCCAGGACTACTTGTTGAAGTCTCTCAGGCATACGAAACGAATTTGGCAAAAAAGATTATTGGCTTACTTTAGTAGGCCCGAGGACAAGGAATATCCCTTGTCTCATCGGTTGCAAATTCAAACCTTAAAGAGACACATTGAGAGTGCCATATTTTTGAATATGGACAATAGAAGGGAGCGTTCGGGTCATTCGTCTCCGTCATGTTCTTGCAGTCATAGTCCCACTCAAGGTCGCGAAATTCAATAATGAGTGGCTCGTTTGTTCCTGGTGGAACGACAAATTCTTTTACGTTTGAAAACTCGCCAACTTTGACATCTTCAAATCGATAGTAGTGACCTCCACTAGAGCCTGCCTTTCTAACCACGACACCAATGCGCAATTTTTGATATGGCATGGGAACAAAACGACAATAGTTTCCTTTGGCGTCGTCAACGCTTCGGACTCCTTCAAGCGCTTTAACTCTCAAATTAAAACGGCTATTGGTAAAGAAAATATTTGGAGAAAGACTTGCTGGAAGGTCTGTTTCTGAACTCCAGACAACTCCACCAGGGTGCGAACTGGCATATTGGTAAGGTTGAGATGTTCCGTGAGCAATAACTCGCGGGAGAACATCGGCCTTATAGTAGTCAAGTATCTGATTTCCATCGGCAATGCCTGGAGGTGAACCGGTTCGACAAGCGGGGTGATTGTATCCATATTCACCACCAGTTTCGCCATTACTTCCATTAGAAGGTGGAGGTGTTGTACTGTCACCACCACTTGGAGTTTGTTGTTGATCTTGGTCGCTGGGAGTATTCACTCTTTGCTTGATACAGCCTGTTGCAATGACAAACAGGCCGATCACTATAAATGCTAAAAATGTTTTTAAATGGATACTTTTTTTCATAAGGTTCACAGCGAGTTCAATTCATCCTGTTAACGTCATATTATGTTTATTTGTCGGAATTACTTCTGTATTTCTTTAGCTTTGAGCTCAAAGCTTTGATATTGTGGAGCTTTTTTTAAAAAAAAATCGTGATTTTAGGGGGTTGCGGAATCAAGATTTTGGGGTTTGCCCAAAGCGGTAAAAAATTGCTAGAATTATGCCGTATGATAAAGAGAGCTAATTTAGAAACAATTTGCCAAAAAATCCATCCAGAACTTTTTAGTTTTGGGTTGGTTATGATTCCTGACGACACTTATGTTTCTCGATCAATTGATGAACTTTTTTGGCTCATTTTTACTCACAAGCAGGAGCAGTTCTTAGATCTTTTAGATTCTCACCCTGTTGATAGTATGACTCCAAGCTCAAGTTTGCGAAGA
>SKIL01000376.1 GCA_007116425.1 Bacteriovoracaceae bacterium
AAGAAGAGGGCGAAAAGAAAAATTATGTCAAAAGAGTTTGGCTTGGCATTAATCTTCTGATCTTTTTTATCAAAGAGGTCATTGTCTCTAATTTACGTGTAACCATGGAGGTGATCACTCCGAATTTTAGTATGACTCCTGGAGTGATAAAGGTTCCATTGGATGCTAAAACAGACCTTGAAATTACACTTTTGGCCAATATGTGTACGATGACTCCTGGTACTGTGAGTTTAGATGTTTCGGAAGATCGCAAATATCTGTATATTCATGCTATGTATATTGATGGAGATGCAGAAGCTCTGAAAAAGAAATTTAAAGATGACTTTGAGGCGCGTCTTTTGGAGGTTCTCAGATGATAGATCTTCAAACTGGTGTTCTCATAATTCTTTTGATTCATTGCCTTGGACTTTTTTTGGCAATCATTCGTGTTATTACAGGGCCAGATCTCTCAAATCGTTTGGCCGGTCTCGAGTATATTGGAATTAACTTTTTGTCTTTTCTTGCAATTTATTGCATTCTTTCTGATGATGCCGTTTATTTAGATATTGGTATCGTTTTAGCTCTCATTACATTTTTAGGTACAATTGCACTCGCTCGCTATATTGAGTTATCTGCCAAGCAGGAAGCCTTTACCAAAAGAGGCGAGCGCAAAAAAGTTAAGAAGATAGCGTCCGAGGGAGTTTCTGATGGTAACGATTGATGTTCCTCTCTTTTTTATTTGTCTTTTTATGGGACTTGGTGCTTTCTTTATGCTTGTAGCTGCGGTTGGATTCTTAAGAATGCCAGATATTATTATGCGACTTCACGCTTTGACGAAGGCCTCGACATTAGGGGCCGCATTTTCTTTAATGGCCGTGGCCATTTATTTTGGTCAAATCGAAATTACCGTTCGAGCGATTTTTGTGATTCTTTTTCTTTTCTTAACTGCGCCTATCGCTGCACATATTATCTCTAGGAGTGCCTATCGAAGTAACGCACCTCTTTGGGATAAAACTGTTTGCGACGAGCTTAAAGATGAAATCCCTGCCCCTAAAAGTAAGTAAGGGCAGAGTTTTTCTCCATCAATACGGCAACGTAAAATAGAATTGTAATCAATAAAATTGGCAAAAACTGAATAATGAAATTCTTGATTTTCATGATAACTCCTAAAAATAAAACGTAATACTTAAACTTTTTTTGTTTTGCATGCTTTATTCAGGATTATCTAGGTCAATGACCTATTCACCAGAGAGCATGCACTTAAGACTTGGGTCTTCATCCTCCATACACACTCCTTTTTTTGATTTATAATGTATATTGGATTTGGCAAACGTATAAAGTGAAGTTGAATTTTGGTCAAGAGAATTCGACTTTGAAAAAGCATATGAAAAAAATATAGATGGTGGATATGAAGTTTTTAATTACCGGCTTTGGTGCTTTTGATATTTATGAACAAAACCCCTCTCAAATCTTACTTGAAGATTTAAAGAGGAAATCATCTCAAGAGATTTCAATTGAAACACTCGTTCTTCCTGTAAGCTTTGCTCAAAGCTTTACGGTTTGGAAGAAAAGTTTTGAGGCCTTGGAACCTGACGTCATTATATTGCTTGGACTGGCAGGCAGGAGAGAAGTGGTCAGCTTAGAGAAGGTTGCCATTAATTATCGAGACTCTGAGCGAGTGGACAATGAAGGAGTGGCCTATAGGGGCGAGGCCATTTGTGATGATGGCCCGAGTGCCTACTTCTCGACTCTTCCATTGAAGAAGATATTGAGTTCGCATAAGCTTGTTGATAGGGAGCTTGTCGAGCTATCTTTGTCATCTGGGTCTTATATTTGCAATGATATCTTTTATCAGGTTCGACACTATTTAGAGCAGAGTAATCAATCTTCGCTCGCGGGCTTTATTCATATCCCACCTTTTGATAAGATCGGTAGAGATAAGCAGGCGGAACTGCTTTTCCAGATAATTGAGTCAATTGCAAATGATCAAGATCTGAGCACTGAGTACAAAAGTCAGCTGCAAACAGATTGATTTTCAGTTCTGTTTTTTCGGTGTATTTTATCAATATGTTGTTTTGGGCTATTTTTCCTATTTTTTTAATTGTATTTCTCCTTCTTGGACCGAGGTGGCCACTGGTTAAAGTAGCACCATTGGCATTTGGATCTTCTGCACTGATCGCTATTCTTATTTGGAAATTACCTGCATTCGAACTCTTATACCCTTTAGTGAAGGGGTTACTTTTGGCACTTGATATTAGCTTTATCATTCTTGGTGCCCTTTGCTTGAGTTATTATTTGAAATCGACTGGACACACTGAGAGATTATTAGGTCAATTAAATCTCCTCAGTCAAAATAGGCCCGAGTTAGTGCTATTGTTTGCCTGGTTTTTTGGCAGCTTTATTGAGGCCGTATCTGGTTTTGGAACACCTGGGGCCATCATTGCACCTTTTTTGTGCGCTCTAGGAATTATGCCAATCAAGGCGATTGCGATTACTTTGGCCGCCAACAGTACGGCCGTGACATTTGGCGCGGTTGGCACACCGATGAGAGTAGGTATGGCGGATTATTTAGACTTAGACTTTTTGCCATTGATTGGGAAACTTAATTTTATTCCCGCTATGATTATGCCTTTTGTTATCCTATATTTGCTAGGGCCAAATCTGGTGCGAAAGTATGCACTCACGGCCTTACTTTCTGGCCTTTTCTTTTGGATTCCTTATTTTGTGGGAACGTTGCTAGGAATAGAGTATCCCTCGATTATGGGAGGGGGAATCGGTTTTTTACTTATGCTTTTCTATCTTGCTAGAAAATCACAAGATTTTAATTATAGGGAGTTCTTTCAATCCTTTTTTCCCTATATTGCTCTTGTGATTATTCTTTTTGTAGGAAAAAGTATTTTTGCTTCATTTGATTATAGGTTAGCGCTTGGAGAGCATTTACATCACAATATTGGCCCATTTAATCCAGGTTTTGCTTTTTTTACTCTTATTTTGATGATGGCCTTAATCTATCCATTAAAATGGAGGGAGTTGTTTGGGGGTAAAGATTCATTTTTTCCGCTACTTTTTAAGACTTTTTTGTCGATTTTCTTTATAGGTTCTCTTACTTATCTAATGGTGATGACGGATGGATACTTTGAAGATGCTAATGGAATGATGCAGGTGCTTGCGATTGAGCTTCTTTCACCCTCTCTCACTTACTACTCTGTTTTTATCGGTGCATTTGGTTCTTTTCTCGCTGGAAGTGCGACCGTATCAAATTTACTTTTTACTCCTTTGCAGGCCTTGGGTGCGACCCAGTTTGATTTAAATTTGGCCTTAGTTTTGGCCTTGCAAGCGACAGGTGCTGCCGCAGGAAATATGGTTGCATTACCAAATATTTTAGCAATTAAGGCCGCGGTTCAGTATGAAGGAAGTGAGGGAAGTGTTTTGAAAAAGCTGTTTATTCCATGCTTCTTATACCTATTTATCGTAGCATTAGTCAGTAATATTTTTATTTAAACAGCTTGGTTTTGTAGATGAACATCAAGTTGAGGAAAGGCAATTGTTATATTTGCACTTCTAAATGCTTCATCGATAAGAAAACGAACCTGACTTTCCTTCATCCTCAGTAGTGTTCTAGTTGAGACCTTACAGAAAAAAAAGTATTCAAATTCAAGGGCCGAGTCGCCAAAATTAGCAAATACAAAAAATGGTTGAGGGTCATTGAGAATATCCTCTGATTTTAGATGAATTTCACTTAAAACCTTAGCAACCAATTTTAAGTCACTACCGTAGGCAACCCCAACTGTAACTTTGCCTCGGATAATATCATCTGACAGAGTCCAATTGAGTACTTGGTCTTCTAAAAAAGAACTATTGGGGACAATAACGTGAGTATTTTCACCTGTTCGGATTCGGGTAGATCTGAAGCCGATGGCCTCGACAACTCCGTAGACACCAGAGAGTTCAACAAA
>SKIL01000139.1 GCA_007116425.1 Bacteriovoracaceae bacterium
ATGCGAGAGTATTTAAATTATCAATAGTAAGGACATAGGATATATCGTGATGAAAAATATTATCATATTCTTTAAAATTTTTGTTTTTCTGGCCTTTGCAACGACTGCACTTAAAATGAAAGCAGAAGAAGTAAAAAATACAGAAGAGATTGTAAGAAATAAATCTCTCACACCTGCCTCCGTATATTTCCATCCAGAAGAAAAAAGATATTGGGTAAACTTTTTTTTTTTTTTTTCAATTCATAAAGCTGAAAACGATCGTAATATTTTAACCTGTCTCCAAAATGGCATAAGAAATCAACAGAAAGTTAAAGTCGACATCAATATGAAGAATAGACATATCATTTCTTGCAAGAATTAGAGTGGCCTCAAGAACAGAGGCCTTTGACTTCTAAATATGTAATGCCCGATTCTCAGTAGCGGCCAAACATGCCTCTTTAAAGGCTTCTGAATAAGTCGGATGTGGATGACAAACCCGAGCAACATCTTCAGCACTGGCACGATACTCCATCGCGAGAGTTGCTTCCGCAATGAGATCTGCACAACGTGGACCGATCATATGGACACCTAAGATTTCATCCGTTTTTTCATCGGCCAAAACCTTTATCATTCCCTCGTACTCGTCACTGGCACGAGCTCTACCAGACGCTTTAAAAGGAAAACTTCCAACTTTATACTTTTGGCCTTTTTCATCCAACTGTTCTGGTGTATACCCCACAGCAGAAACCTCAGGCCACGTATAAACAACGCTTGGAATTAAATGGTAGTGGATATGAGGTTTTTGGCCATCGATAAGCTCAGCAACGAGAACACCTTCTTCTTCGGCCTTATGTGCTAGCATAGGCCCTTTAATCACATCACCGATAGCATAAATTCCACTGGCCTTAGTTTGAAGTTTCTCATTAACAATTATTCTCCCCCTGTCATCAAGCTCAATACCGGCATTTTCGAGTCCAAGATTTTCGGTATAAGGGGAGCGTCCAACTGCAACCAGACAGTAATCGGCCTCAAGCTTTAAAATTTTTCCATCTTTCTTGCGAGATTTTGCCGTAACGACAACTTTATTGTCATTAGTCTTTGCACTCTCTACCGCATGAGAAGTATGAAACTTTATCCCCTCTTTTTTTAAAACTTTTTGTAGGTTTTTTGAAAGATCCTTATCCATACCTGCAATAATTCGATCCGCAAACTCTACAACTTCGACTTCAGTTCCAAGCCTTTGATAAACAGATCCTAACTCCAACCCGATAACTCCGCCACCAATCACAATCATGCGCTTGGGGAGCTCACTTGGAACAAGAGCTTCAGTCGAGGTTATAATTCTCTTTTTATCAATCTCAACACCAGGAAGACTCGCCGGTTTAGAACCTGTCGCGATAATAAAGTTCTTTGCTTTCAGATTTTCAACAACTTTTTTACTTTTTGATTTCGGATCTAAAACTTCTACTTCCGTTTTAGAAATAAATTGTCCGTGTCCATGAAAGACTTCAATCTTATTTTTCTTCATCAAAAATGAGACACCTTGAGAGTTATCCTTAACAACTCCTCTCACTCGATCACTCATTTTCTTAAGATCAAGCTTAACTTCAGACGCTAGAATCCCATGATTTTCATTATGGTGGATAGCACTAAAAAACCTTTCTGATGAATCAAGCCAGGCCTTAGATGGAATACAACCGACATTTAGACAGGTTCCTCCCAAAGTTGGGTACTTTTCAACAATAGCGGTTTTCATACCTAACTGAGAGCATCTAATCGCGGCAACATATCCACCGGGACCAGATCCAATTACAACAACATCAAACTCTTTCATTTTTAACCCTTAAACTTCGAGTAATAAGCGAGTTGGATCCTCCAACATCTCTTTTACCTTATACAAGTAAGTAACGGACTCTTTTCCATCAACTAAACGATGATCATAAGACAAGGCCAAATACATTATCGGACGAATTTCGACCTTTCCATCAATCGCAACAGGTCTCTCAACAATATTATGCATTCCAAGAATTGCTGACTGTGGCAGATTAATAATTGGAGTAGATAACATTGAACCAAAAATCCCACCATTAGTTATGGTGAAAGTCCCCCCTTCCATTTCATCGATTGAGATTTTTCCATCCCTAGCTTTAGTCGCAAGACGTACTATCTCTTTTTCAATTTGAGCGAGGCTTAGAGACTCCACATTTCTCACGACAGGAACAACCAAGCCTTTTGGAGTTGAGACAGCAACACCAATATCAACATAATCGTGATAAATAATGTTTTCACCATCAATCTGAGCATTAACACCTGGAACTTCTTTTAAAGCATACGCACAGGCCTTAGCAAAAAAAGACATAAAGCCAAGATTAACGTCAAACTTTTCTTTAAACCTATCTTTATACTTTTTACGAAGTTCCATAACTGCAGACATATCAACCTCATTAAAAGTAGTTAACATCGCAGTTGTGTTCTTGGCCTCAACCAGGCGCTTCGAAATTGTTTTTCTTAGCCTTGTCATCTTTTCGGACTTTTTATTTCTTGAAAAATATGAGGATGTTGCTTCTTCCGCTTGTGATTTTTCTTTGCTATCTTTTACCTCACCTTTTGCTGTCTCTTTTTTATTATCTTTTGGTGCACTTTTGTTTTCGGCAGCATTTAAGGCGTCTTCTTTAGTGATGCGACCATCTTTACCTGTTCCCTTGACACTCGATAATTCGATAGAGTTCTCAGCAAGAATTTTTCTCGCGGCAGGAGATGCATTTTTTTCGCTCGAAGAGTCATCTGACTGATTTTCACCATCACTCTCATCATCATCTTCTTCTTGAGAGTCTTCTTTATTGGGTTCTTCTTTCTTTTTAGGTTTACCATCACCTGGTGAAATAACGGCAATAACATCACCAATTTTATGGTCACTCCCTTCCTCTGACTGAATTTCTATAACACCTGAAGAGTCTGCAGGTAATTCAACGGTGGCCTTATCACTCTCAATCTCACAAAGGATATCGCCCTCTTCAACTTCATCACCGTTTTCTACCATCCAGCTCCCAAGAGTAACTTCTGTAATGGATTCACCAATTTCTGGAATTTTTACTTTTACACTCATAAGAATGCCCTTTATTTTTTAATTTATGAAAATGCTTTCTTAACTATTTCTTGTTGCTCTTTTGCATGTACTTTTGAGTATCCGGTTGCAGGAGAAGCACTAGACTTTCTAGCAACTGGATTAAAGTCTTGAAAAAACTCTCTCCAGCGCATGATATGCATCCATGCCCCCATATTTAGTGGTTCTTCTTGCGCCCAAACATAGTCTTTTGCTTTTGAATAGTGCTCTAAAACTTTCTTTATTTGCTTTGTTGGTAAGGGATACAATTGCTCAACTCTCACAATCGCAACATCGTCACGAGAGTTTTGCTCTTGATACTCTTCTAGGTCATAAAAAATCTTACCTGAGCAAAAAATAAGTTTTTTAACCTTCTTAGGATCACGATTTTCTTGATCAATGACGTGCTGGAACCCACCACTTGTAAGTTCGTCAACCTTTGCAGTACATCTAGAGTCTCTCAACAAAGACTTTGGCGTAAAGGCTATTAATGGTTTTCTAAAGTTCCAAGCAAGTTGTCTTCGAAGGGCATGGAAGTGATTAGATGGTGTAGAACAGTTAACGATAATCATATTATCTTCGGCCGAAAGCTGTAAAAACCTTTCCAATCTAGCAGATGAGTGCTCTGGACCTTGCCCTTCATATCCATGAGGAAGAAGCATGATCAACCCACTCATTCTCCTCCACTTACTTTCACCCGCAGAAATAAACTGATCAATAATGATCTGAGCGCCGTTAGAAAAGTCACCAAATTGTGCTTCCCATACAACAAGACTTCGAGGAGACCCCTGAGAGTAGCCATACTCAAATCCTAAAACAGCATATTCTGACAAGAGCGAATTATATATACGCATCTTCCCCTGCTCTTTTGGGCGCATATTATCGAGTCCACAGTAAGGAATATTGGTAAACTCATCAAAAACTTTTGCATGCCTTTGTGAGAAAGTTCCGCGTATAACATCCTGACCAGTAAAACGTATATGACCACCATCTAAAAGAAGAGAACCAAAAGCAAGTAGCTCTGTCGTGCCCCAATCCATCTCATCTCGATAAAATCTAGATTTGCGATCTTCTAAGATTTTCTCGGCCTTCTTAAGTAACTTAAAGTCTTCTGGAACACTCGTAATTGTCGTAATAATCTCTTCTAAGTCTGTTCGATCAACACCTGTTTTAATCGACTTCTCAAAGTCAGATGACTTTGACCACTCTAGGTCCTTCCACTCTTTGTGTGGACCTTCTACTTTTTTTGGAAGTTCATTCTGTTTTACATTATTTAGTCGATCAGAAAGCATTTCTTTAAATTCTTTCTGCATTTGTTTTGCTAATTTCTTTATATCGTGATCAGACTCCATGAGCTTTTCAATGTACAACTCACGAGGGTTTTTATGCTTGGCCACAAGCCCATAGAGATGAGGTTGTGTGTACTTGGGCTCATCACCCTCATTGTGGCCATGTTTGCGATAACAGACCATATCGATGAAAACATCCGACTTGAACTTGTTACGAAAATCCATTGCGAGTTCACACGCAAAGACCACCTCTTCAGGACAATCCCCATTGACGTGTAAAACTGGGGCATCAATTGTTTTTGCAATACTCGTACAATAAATAGAGGTTCTCGCGTCTTCAAAGTCAGTAGTAAATCCAATTTGATTGTTTATGATAAAGTGAATCGCTCCTCCAGTTTCATAACCTTCAAGTTTTGACATCTGAACACATTCATAGACTACCCCCTGCCCCGCAACAGCTGCATCACCGTGAATAATGATAGGAACAACTTTTGAGTGATCATCATTATAAGCAATGTCTTTTTGCGAGCGAGAGTAACCCAAAACAATTGGAGCGACGGCTTCAAGGTGAGAAGGGTTTGGTAAAATTTTGAGATAAACTTCCTTCCCTGAATCCGTCTCACTAACAGACGAATAACCTAAGTGATACTTTACATCACCATCACCGTCAGGTGAGAACCCCTCACTTTTCTCGCCTTCAAATTCTTTAAAAATAAACTCATAAGTCTTATTTAATACATTGGCCAAAACATTCAAGCGTCCTCTATGGGCCATACCAATAATAAACTCTTGAGCTCCGTGCTCTGCACCCCGATTAATAATGGCATCTAAACCAGGTATAGTTGTCTCTCCACCTTCAAGTGAAAAGCGCTTTTGACCGATGAACTTTGTTTGTAAAAACTGCTCAAAAACGGTGGCCTGATTTAACTTTCGCAAAATTCTTTTTTTCTTCTCAAGCGGATAATCAATTTTTGTAACACCGCTTTCAAACTTTTCACGAAACCATCTCCGCATATCAGTATCAGTACAATGCATATACTCGACACCAATTTTTCCACAGTAAATATGCTTTAAATGTTTTAAGATTTCTGCCAAAGTTGCTGGACCACCCAGGCCCACGAACTCTCCACATAGAAACTGTCGATCCAAATCACTGTCACTCAAATCGTAATGCGATAATGAAATACGAGCGTCTCTATCTTTTCGCTCGCGAATAGGATTCGTATCGGAAAGAAGGTGTCCTCTTGAGCGAAAAGATTGGATCAATCGAAAGACATTAAACTCTTTTCTAAGCGTTGTATCGTCAACTACCACTTCACCATCTTGAGAAGTCGATTGACCCATACTGCCTTTATAAAATTCAAGTCCTTGAAAAAACCTTTTCCAAGATTCATCCACCGAATCTTGATCATTGAGATAATCTTCATAAAGAGCGTCAATATAAGCGTTATCAGAACTAGAGAGATGTGAAAAATCCATATTTGTTTTTTTCATACTAACTTTAAACTCCACCTTGAGTGTAAATAAAATCAAATCGTTGCAAGATAAAAGCAATGACTTTAATTCAAAAATATATAACTGTTAATTTACCATGAGTTTGAAAAACTCACTCATATATGGCAAGAATTGATCATCTAGACTAAAAAGATCAAGAACTCAAACCTCGACAGTCTTCTTCGAGTTTTTTATTTTCGACGCACTCGTCTTTTTTTCCACAAAAATCACATTCATCTCCCATGACGTTACCTAAACCGCCACAAGATCCTTTTATCTCTTTATTTGAGAGAATTACTCCAATTGCCATTCCTAGAATGACTATTCCCATGACTACAACTGAAATAAAAAAGTAATTTACCATATTTAAAATCCAAACAGTTTTTTAAATGCGGTCGTAGAGACCTTATTTACTTTTGTATTTACAACATTTCTCTGGCCAAGGCCAGAAGATTGAGGAGTTTCATCATCGACTTCAAAAGCGATAAAGAAAGCAGCGATCTCTAATTCTTCCGCAATCCTTAATGATTCTTCAAGTCCCATGGCCATAAATGCCGTGGCCCAAGTATCAGCAAGTAAGCTCAGCTCAGGATCAACAACAGTAGCACTAATTAGTGGGTGATCAATCGGCCGACCAGTTCTAAAGTCAATCGTATGACTAAAATGTTGACCGTCTTGCTCAAAAAAATTGCGATATGAACCTGAAGTTACTATCGCCATATCATTAACTGGGATTGGTCTAACCGCCATTGACCCATTTGGCCGAGGTAGTTCTAGACCAACCATCCAATTGTCTCCCCGACGATTCCCCCGAGTTCTCAAGTCTCCACCAATTTCGACGAGATGGTCACTGAGCCCTAATTCAAGAAGGTAATCACTCACCATATCGGCACCATGGCCTTTGGCCGTCGCAGAAAAGTCTAAGTAGGCCTTAGGATGAATCTTACGCAGTCTTCTTTGCTCACTATCAAATTCTATGACCTGATCATAACCAACGTATTCCATTTTTTGGCGAATTTTATCATCACTTGGAATGACTCTTTCGCCATCAGATCCAAAACCCCAGAGATTGACTAGCGGGCCAATTGTTGGATCAAAAAAGCCATTTGTTTTTCTCGCAACTTCCATTGAAACATACATAACTTTTGTAAATTCTTCAGGAAGCTGAAACCAATCACCATCACGCGATTGATTAATTCGAGAAATAACAGATGTTTGAATATACGTAGACATCTCTTGGTTAACTTGATCTAGAACGGCCTTTACGCCTTCAGCTACGACACTTCTTTCAGGGGAATTCTCGTCAGCAAAATAGACAACGCGAAAAACCGTCCCCATCGTCGGTCCTTGAATGATTTCCATTTCCACTTGAGGCCGACGGACCCAAAGAGTAATAAAAAGGCCCCCGACAAATGCGAGGGCCACCAAAAACTTTCCAATGGAAAACTTTTTTTCAGGCATATTTATCCACCAAAATCATCGAGCATGATATCTTCTTTTTCGACTCCAAGGTCAAGAAGCATATCAGTCACACACTGGTTCATAATTGGAGGACCACAGAGGTAATACTCACAATCTTCTGGTGCTGGATGATCTTTCAGGTACATATCGTAAAGCACGTTATGAATAAAGCCAGTAGGCCCATCCCAATTATCATCTGGAAGTGGCTCAGATAAGGCCGTGTACCACTTAAAGTTTTCATTCTCTTTTTGAAGCATATCAAAGTCTTCAACATAGAACATTTCTCGCTTCGAGCGTGCACCATACCAGAAAGTCATCTTTCTATCAGTCTTGATTCGTCTTAACTGATCAAAGATATGCGAACGCATTGGGGCCATACCAGCTCCCCCTCCAACAAAGACCATCTCTTTGTCAGTATCGCGAGCAAAGAACTCTCCAAATGGCCCAGAAATTGTCACTTTATCACCTGGTTTGAGAGCAAAGATGTAAGATGACATCAAACCTGGAGGCGCATCAGGAACATTTGGTGGCGGAGTGGCGATACGAATATTTAAACGAATCTCGCCTTCCTCTTCAGGGTAGTTGGCCATTGAATAGGCGCGAATAACTTCTTCATCACATGAAGACTTGTATTGCCAAACATTATACTTATCCCAGTCCTCATGAAACTCTTCTTCAATATCAAAATCTTTAAAGTCAATATTAAGCCCAGGTGGACGCTCAATTTGGATGTAACCACCAGCTCTAAAAGGTACTGACTCTCCCTCTGGAAGGTCAATAATTGTTTCCTTAATAAAGGTCGCAACGTTATGGTTAGAACGAAGAGTACAATCCCACTTTCGAACTCCAAAAACCTCTTCTTCAACTTCAACTCTCATGTCCCCTTTAACGGCAACCTGACAGGAAAGTCGACATCCTTCCTTCGCTTCTTTGCGAGTAATACTTGATGCTTCAGTTGGAAGAAGATCACCTCCACCTTCGAGTACATTCACCTTACACTGAGCGCAGGTTCCCCCACCACCACATGCGGAAGAAAGAAAGATTTTTTGGTCGGCCAAAACATTAAGTAGCTTTCCGCCGGCCGGAACCTCAATGGTTTTCTTATCGTTAATCACAATCTTTACGTTCCCAGTCTCTACAAGCTTGGATCGTGCAATTAAAATAATTGCTACTAAAACCAAGATAATGCTCGTAAACATGGAAACACCGAGAATAATTTCATTCATGACAAATGCTCTCTTTCCTTAAAATTCCTAAAATAATCCTTAAAGTTGAATCCCTGAGAAGGCCAAGAAACCTAACGACATTAAGCCTGTCGTAATAAAAGTAATTCCAAGGCCTCTCAATCCTTCTGGTACATCAGAATAACGCAATTTTTCGCGAATTCCAGCTAATCCCATAATGGCCAAGGCAAATCCAACTCCGGAGCCAAGACCAAAAACGGCACTTTCTGCGAGGTTATAATCTCTCTCTACCATGAAGAGAGAACCACCCAAAATCGCACAGTTTACAGTAATCAAAGGAAGAAAAATCCCAAGACTATTATAAAGAGGCGGAAAGAAACGATCTAAAGTCATCTCTAAAATCTGTACCATGGCCGCAATAACACCAATATAGCAAATAAGACCTAAGAAGCTTAAATCTACATCAGGGTATCCGGCCCATGCCAATGCGCCATCTCGTAAAACATTATTGTAAATGAGGTTATTCACCGGAATAGTGATGGCCATCACAACAATAACAGCAACCCCTAAACCAGAGGCTGTTTTTACTCGCTTAGATACGGCCAAGAATGTACACATTCCGAGGAAAAAAGCGAGGGCAAGGTTTTCAATAAAAACGGCCTTAATAAAAAGACTGAGGTAATGTTCCAACATGATTAGTTCTCCTCTTCAACCTGCTCTGGCTTCCATACACGAATGGCCCAGATGAAAAAACCAATTAAGAAAAAAGCACTTGGAGATAGAAGGGCCATACCATTTGAAGCATACCAGCCACCATCTCTAGTTAGAGGCATAACAGTGTAGCCGAGTAAGGTTCCACTTCCGAAAAGCTCTCTAAAAAATCCAACAAAAAGAAGGACAATTGAATAACCTAAGGCGTTTCCAAAACCGTCAATTGCACTCATGACCGGTCCGTTCTGCATGGCATAGCCTTCAGTTCGCCCCATAATGATACAGTTTGTAATGATCAGACCGATATATACGCGCATATCTTTAGCTACATCATAAACATAGGCCTGAAGAACTTGATCGGTAATCACAACCATTGAAGCAATAATCGTCATCTGAATGATGATACGAATACTTGAAGGCATGTGTTCACGAATCAAACTGACAGATAAACTCGAAACAACCATAACCACGATAACAGCAGCACACATAACGAGAGCAGCTTGAAGCTGGGTTGTTACGGCGAGCGCCGAGCAAATCCCAAGGATTTGTAAAGCGATCGGGTTGTTATTAAATAACGGATCAAAAAGGGTCTTTGTTACTTTGCTCATAAGCTCACCTCTTCTGATGAGTGATCTTCATAATAATAATCTGATGTATCCATATTTTTTGTATGACGGAAATTTTCTAAGTATTTTCCGTAAGCATGGTGGCTTGTCCAGTACTGAACCATTCCACCTGCACCGTAGGCGGTAATTGTCGCCCCAGCAAGACCATCAACCTGATGAACGGCATTTGCAGAAGTTGAATCGACCTGACCTTTGAGGACCTCAAAAACTGGCCGAAACTCATCATCAAAAACCTTCTTGCCTTCCCACTGAGCTTGCCAACGTGGGTTATCAACTTCTCCACCAAGACCAGGAGTTTCACCGTGCTCGTAAAAGCCGATTCCACGAACTGTTTTGGTGTCTGAAGCATCTAGGGCCAAGAAAGCATACATTGTAGACCAAAGCCCTTGCCCATGAACAGGAAGGATAATCAGATCGACATCACCATTTTCATCGCGAGTTAAATAAACTCTTCCATAAGGTGCCCGAGAACGAATACTTCCCTTATCAAGTTCAGAAGGAATTCTAACGCGAGTATCAGGGCTATTTGCCATACGTCGCTCATTGAGTTCTTCTGGATTGATATGCTCTGCAACCTCTCCGGTTTCAAAAGAAATAATATACTCTTCAACTTGCTTATAGGCTTCCTCAATCTCCTCGGCCGTGGCGCGAGGGTTATCGAGAAGACCTGAGGCCAGAAGTAAATTCTTTTTAACATCTAGAGCTGCATTAAATTCTTGACGAGGTCTTAAAAGGACCGCCGCACTTGAAATAAAAACAGAACAGACGATACAAAGAACAAGAGCAACAAGCACTGTTTTTTGAACACTATTATTATCCATTAGCTAACTCCTTAGCGCGCAGTTGACGCCGCCTTACAGTCGCATTCACAACAAAGTTATCGATGAGAGGAGCAAAAACGTTACCAAAAAGAATTGCAAGCATGACTCCCTCTGGGAATGCCGGGTTGACAACTCTTACCAACGTCACCATGACACCAATCAATGTTCCGTAAAACCATTGACCCGTTTGTGTCATTGAAGCACTCACAGGATCTGTGGCCATAAAGACAAGACCAAAAGCAAATCCGCCAAGCACCAAATGCCAATGAGGTGGCACAGAGAACATGGGGTTAGAGTCACTTCCAATAGCATATAGTAAGTAAGCTGACGCCATCGTCGCTACAAGCATACTCAACATAATTCGCCAAGAGCCTATACCAGACATGATCAAAACAACGGCCCCAATCAAACAGGCAATAACAGAAGTCTCACCCATCGAGCCTGGAATAGTTCCGATAAAAGCCGCCCACCATGAAAAATTACTTTCAATTGCAGCAACTCCACCAAGTGCCGCTTCACCAAGAGCAGTCGCTCCGGTAAATCCATCAGCAGCAACCCATACTCGGTCACCTGAGATCTCAGCAGGATAAGCGAAAAAGAGAAACGCTCTTGCCGTAAGAGCAGGGTTTAAGAAGTTTTTCCCTGTTCCACCAAAGACTTCTTTACCAACGACGACACCAAAAATGATCCCGACAGCAACTTGCCAAAGCGGGATGGTCGCTGGAAGCGTAAGTGGAAAAAGAAGTCCAGTTACAACGAAGCCTTCGTTAATTTCATGTCCTCTTACAATCGAGAAAACAGCTTCACAAGCTCCCCCTACGGCCATTGTTACAATGTATATGGGGAGAAAATAAAGGGCTCCATGAATGAAGTTACCAATCCAATTATTAGGGTCGGCAATTCCAAAACCGAGAGTAGCAAGAATATCTCCGCGCCAACCTGGAATTTCATTAATCCCCATGGTGAGAAGAGCTCTTTCGGCTTGCAGTCCGGTATTATACATGGCCATCAAAATACAAGGAATTAACGCCACAGCAACAGTAATCATCAATCGTTTAAGATCGAGACCGTCGCGGACGTGAACAGTACCTTTGGCCGTTTCACCCGGAGTATAAAGGAAAGTATCGGCTGCCTCATATAAAGCATAGAAGCGTTCGTACTTTCCGCCTTTTGTAAAATTGTCGTGTTGTGAGTCTAGGAGATTTCGCAAGAATTTCATCTACATTTCCTTCTCAATCATTTCTAAGTTTTCACGCAAAAGCGCACTAAAGTCTTCTTTTCCTGGGCTTGCAAATGTACAAAGAGCAAGATCCTCTTCAACAAATTCAAGCACACCCAACTCCAAAGCTCCGTCCATATCTTTAGTGAAAATGGCACGCAAAAGCTGAGTCGGAAGGACATCCCTAAAAGGCATCACCTTTTCATACATTCCAACTGGAACCATCGCACGTGGGCTCCCATTAGTATCTGTACTGAAATCAAAAGTTTTGCCAGGAATAAGTTTCGCGGCAAAAGTATTTTTAATAGAGAACTTATTAAATCCTGGCATTTTCCATCCAAGAAACTCTCTATAAGTCCCTTCTTCTAAAATAGTTACCTGGTTAGCAAATCGACCTAAGAAATCAAAAGGCCCATCAGCTTTCTGTCCAGCAAACACTGAGCCAGAAACAACACGTGAATTTTCGCCTACAACCTCATCGCCTAAAATATCGGATAGGCGAGCACCCATCTGAGTACGAATAAGGCGCGGATTTTTGGCCTTTGGGCCACCAATTGAAATCACTCTTTCAAGGTCAAGTTTACCGGTTTTAAACAACTTTCCAATAGTAATCACATCTTGGTACCCGACATGCCATACAACATTTTCAAGAGAAACAGGAGCCTTCATCAGGTAGTTAATATGCAGTCCCGCTGTTCCAGCAGGATGAACTCCCTTAAACTCTTCAACTTGAACTCTGTTAAAGCTAGGAACTGAAATATCCGCCCCTGCTTCTTTACACACATAAGTTGGACCACTTGTTAGGTGAGATAAAACCTTAACACCGTTTTCGAAGTCCGCTTGAGCTTCCTTAATTCTATGAACTGGATTTGGAGCAAGTGGATGAGAGTCCATTGCAGTAATAAACAGAGCTCGGCACTTGCTATCGAGCATAGCGACCTTGCCAAATGGGCGTTGGCGTATTGCCGTCCATTGCCCAGATTCTAGCAATAGGTCACGAACTGATTGCTCATCAAGCCTTTCAGCATCAACGCCCTTATAGTTTTTAAAACTAACTTGATCATTCCCCGTCACATCAATAACAAGCGATTGAAAAACGCGACGTTTACCGCGATTAACTAAAGCAACCTTACCTGCAGCAGGCGCGGTATAGATACAGCCAGGGTTTCTCTTACACTCAAAAACAGGTTGACCGGCCTTAACCATGTCTCCCTCTTTTACCAACATCGTCGGCTTCATTCCCATATAGTCAGAACCAACCAACGCCACTTGACGGGGAGTTCTAGACTTTTCAATAGAGTCTTGTTTTGGCTCTCCATTGATTGGCAATTTAAGCCCTTTTCTCACTCTGTGAATCGATCCCATGAACAGCGATCCTTGAATAAAGTTAAAGTTATAGATTAGACTCCTAATATAAACAAATTAGGAGAATTACGTCATTCTTTTTTGCGCTAAAAATTTTTGGTCTCGGAATTAATTAACATTTATCTAACAATTTGTAACCTATTCTTTGAAAAAAAGATATTTCAGAACAGTAAAAAAACAACTAAATAATTTTTGAGAATAGAAAAGAAAGTAGACAAGCGCAGCCCATGACCCTTTGATGAGCTTTGACAGAATGCTTCAATTCCTCAGAGTTTAATTTGATAATTTTTTTAAAAACGATACAGTAAATCAGTAAAGGAGCTTGTCTCCTCATCGAAGTGATGCCGACTTTCAAGCACACGAGAGGAAATGAAAGTAAAATTTTTCCCCAAAAGCTTATGATAAAATTTGCGAGTACGCCTAATCGCAAAAGTGTCATGAAAATTAAGCTCCTCAATTTGACGATCCAGCTCTTTATCCGTTGGAACCGTTAGGTAAAGGTAGCGAACTTGTTTGGCCATAATCGGAACCACAAATTCTAACTCTTCATCTGTCAAATATTGAAAAACCGACGTACAAACACCCAAATCATACCAGCGAGGCCTTTTTTGAGAGTGACATCTTTCTGCCCAAGAAAATAAGTCAATACGCTCAAGCTTAAGACCTGTAGAAGCGACTGGGCGCAAATTCTCAACTGAAGCTTGATTAAAAATATACTCAGAGGGCTCTATC
>SKIL01000228.1 GCA_007116425.1 Bacteriovoracaceae bacterium
AATACACTCAAACTTTCATCAAATGGAGTTGTTAATGTTATTATTAACGGCAAACAAATGGATGCCGGACGTTTCCTCTATAATCTCAACGATCACCGAAAAGATCAAATCGTCAGAGACCTTGAAAGTAAGCTTGATGAGTTTTTTAAGTGGTATTCAAATTTCCAAAATAAAGAGCCTATTTCACGAGTTTCATTATTGTCTGCCGACTTTATTTGCGAGGAAGGTTGCTCAATCGGACTCAATACTCGCTTTTCAATAATTGATATTTTAATTCCCAGAAAAACAGTTATTGAAAAACTTGAAGAGCTCTCGGAAAAGCATCATCTTCGGATCGAACTTGAAAAAGAAGATTAAATAGTAGCTCTTTTCTTTACTATCCATAAACCCTTTTGCACGACTGCAACAACCTTACCTTGTTCATTTCTGATTTCAGTAACAAAGACAGGTTCGGACTTTCCATTTTCTTCGAGCTCTCGATGAACTCTTTGCATTTGCTCATCAGTAATTTCAAAATAAGCTCGAACTTTCCCTTTTCCGGGACGCTTAAACTCAATCTTTGCCCACTTATCCCAGACAAGATACTCATCACCCAGTCGCTTCATCATAATCAACATAAAAAAAGGGTCACACATTGAATATAGCGACCCCCCAAAGTGAACCCCAACATAATTCGTATTCAAAACTCCTAGTTTCATCGAAGTTTCAAAAGCATTTCCATCGTCTATAATTCTTGTTTTAACTCCGGCGCCAAGATAAGGAGGCCAAAGATTAAGTAGCCGATAGGCCCAATCGGGATTTAACATTTTCCATGAAATAAAATCATTAAGTCGCATAATAAAACTCCAAAATTCCATAAAATGCCAAGTAGAGATGGCAAGCAAAACTAAAAGCAAATCAAAAAGTGAAACTAGCAAATTCAGATAACCTCTAAATTACTAAATTTACACGACTGACACTTTTTACCACTCTTGAGCTCTGAAGCATCGTTGCCTAATGTTACAATGTCGTCTACCCGAAAAGAGCAGACCAGCACAAAATGTGCGCAATTTATATAAACAGGAGGACCGGAAAATGGAAGCACCTTTCGATAAGAAGTTTATTGAGGCGCAAAAAGCAAAACTCCTGCAACTCAAATCTGAGATTCTCAATAGTATGAGTGCAAAGGGTAATAGTGAAATAATCGTCGACAAAGATCAAATTGTCGAAGATGGAGATCAGGCCCAAACTTACCTTGATCAAAATGTAACTTTTGGTCTTCGACAGCGAGAAATTCAGAGACTGCGAGAAATCGATTCAGCACTAGAAAGAATAGAGCGTGGGAGTTACGGGATATGCGAGGAAACAGATGAGCCGATTGGCAAAAAACGCCTTGAGAAAATGCCTTGGACCCGCCTTTCAATCACCGCTGCAGAAGAGCTTGAGCGCGAACACGGTTTTAGAATCGCCGGATAGCTATCTCATAAAGCTAAACGCTTTTAGGCCCATCAAAATTTGCAATCTTCGGATAAGGATTTTTATTGAGAAAGAGATACTCGCTGAGTATCTCTTTTATTTCAAACTCACCTTTTTCATTAAAATAATAAAGGTCATACTCATCATCATTAATATAAACCGTCGTGTCCTCTTCGTGTCCAAACCGTGCCTCTAATTCTGTATCTATTATCGCCGCATAGACATCAGCATCGATTTCATCGAGCATAACGACTCCCGACCCAACACAAACAGCAAAAAAATTGGCCTTAAGTCTTCCCTCCAATAATAGATAATCCTGATATTTGTCGTCTTGTAAGCGAGTAATACTTCCCTCAAAGGAAAGGAAAGGTGTCTTATCTGTCAAGTTATAGTCTGCTGCTTTTATCCCATCATTAAGTTCATCTAAAAGCTCTGAAACGAACTTTGTATCAGAGTGATCAAAGCGAAACTTCACTTCTTTTCGAAATGGCATCCTATCAATTGCAACCTTATTATTGACCTTCAAAAAAACCTCTCTTCTCACTTCAAAACGTAAACATAAAAACGGTTAGGAGTCTTCATCACCTGAATGATCTAACTTGTCAATATAGCGGGAATTAGTTTTGATTATAAGCAATCACATAGTCTCGAGACTGCTTAATATAGGCCATAGGATCAATGCTTTCAGTTCCGCGACGAACTTCAAAATGTAAATGAGGCCCTGTTGACCGACCAGTATTACCAAGCTCGCCAATCACTTCACCTCTCCTCACTCTTTGCCCAGGCCTAACAGAAAAGTCATTAAGATGGGCATAAACAGTATTATAACCACCGGCATGCCTAATAGCGATAAGCTTACCGTAACCGCCCATACTTGAAGCGTAGAGAACAACTCCATCTTCCACAGCAATCACATTCATCCCTATTCTTCCAGGGATATCAACACCGTGATGTATTCTTCCCCAACGGTGGCCATAATGTGAAGAGATACGCGTAGACTCAGGCACAGGCCATAAAAACTTTCCAGAACTTAAAAACTGATGGGAATAAGAAATATTTCCGTATTGGACTCGATTTTGAAATAGTTGAATCAGGCCACGATTTAAGGGAACAAAAACCCACTCTCCAGAACGAACTTCTCGTCCCACATTGGCAGAGGCCAAGTCCCTTGAATTGAGCCCGTACTTCTCAGCGATATCTTCAAGTGTCTGGCCATCGCTTAATTGGATATAATGACCACTTTGAATATGAGCACAGCCAATCAGGCCAAACCCTGTGATCATCAAAAAAATTCCAATATAAAGCGTCCTCATACACAGAGTCCCCAAAAAAGTATGTCTTTACTTTTTCGGTAACTCGCGAGGATTACTTAAGATTAAGCCTTCTTTACTTCCCACTTTCTACGGGGATCGCCATCAACAGGCGAAATACCCAAAGCATCCAGTCGGTCTCTCAACTCATCTGCTTTGGCCCAGTCTTTTTGCTCTCGGGCAAGCTCTCTTTGCCCAACCAATCCTTCGACTTCATCTCGACTGATATTTTTCATTTTTAAGAGAATTTCATCTAAGCTCATTAAAAAGTCTTTCGGTGGCTCCTGAAAAAGTGCCATCAGCTTTCCGTAAGATTTTATCCACTCGAGAAATGCTTTTGCCGTAGGTGCGGAGTTGGGATCTTTTGCTTTTTTAAGTAAGTTTAGAGCATTGAAGGCCCTGACTCCCTCAAATAAGCTGGCCATCATTTCTCCCGTATTAAAATCATCGTTGAGGGCCTTTTGAATTTTTTTATCTAACTGGCCCAATAATTGGACAAATTTCTGGTTGGCCTTTCCGCCTTCACCAGGAAAGGTCATGACCTCTTCGGCCGCTGCCATGGCGTGATAAATTCGAGAAAGGGCAAAAATAAAGCCTTGAATCTTATCCTCATCTATCCCCAAAACTGTTCTATAGTGAACAGACAAATACATATATTTTAAAATTTCAGGGTGATATTCATCCATAAAAGAGCGGCCAGTAATCACGTTTCCAAGTGACTTGGACATCTTTTCGCCCTTTAAATTGATAAACTCATTGTGAATCCAATGGTTACAATAAGGCCTTCCAGTTCTTCCCTCTCCTTGAGCGATTTCATTTTCGTGATGTGGAAAAATGAGATCAATCCCACCGCCGTGAATATCAATTGTCTCACCTAGGATAGAGTGAATCATTGCAGAACATTCGATGTGCCAACCTGGTCTTCCTGCTCCCCAAGGAGACTCCCATGAAGGTTCTCCGGCCTTTGAAGGTTTCCACAAAACAAAGTCAAAAGGGTTTTGCTTGCGCTTATCAACTTCAACTCTTTGGCCGGCCTCAAGATCTTCTAATTTTTTACCACTCAGTTTACCGTAACCTTCAAACGTATCGATCGAATAAAAAACTTCCCCATCGATAACATAGGCCTTCTTTTTTTCAACCAGATCTGCGACATAATCAAT
>SKIL01000163.1 GCA_007116425.1 Bacteriovoracaceae bacterium
ACAAAAACTTGAAAGCCTAGTAAGAGGCCTTAACCAGACAATTTCTGAGATTAAATACACGAGAGAAAACTTAACTCAAAAAGCGAAAGAGTTAAAAGATTTAGAGTCACAAGCAAATAAAATAAAAGAAAATAAACAAAAAATTGAAGACACAGTAAAGAGCATAATCCCAGAATTAGCAGAGTCCCTTCCCCTATCTATCGACAATATACTAGTGCAGCTAAACAGTGAAGTAAGTAAGTCGGAAAAAAACTTAGAACAGCTAAATCAATCTCAAGCACAACTAGACTCACTTCAAAAAGAGGCCAATTTCTACAATAGAGAAAATACGAATCTCAATCAAAAAATTGTCACTGAAACACAAAATAAAAGTGACCTTATAAATCATGTAAAACACCTAAAAGAAACTATTAAAAATGAACAAGAGGCACAAGAAAAGCAGGTAGTACAAGAAGCTATATTGACCATAAAAAAACAACACAAAGAAAAACTAGAAACCACGGGAAGTGAAGTTGAATGTATGGTTTGCGGCCATGAAATAGAGAGAACAAGTCTAACGAGTCATTTCCACGATTCACATAACGATATAGACAATAATCTCGATGCAGAAAAAGCATCTTCTCTAAAAGAAACTCAAGATCTACTCATATCCAATGAGCTAAAAATTAAATTTATTGATGAAAGTATTAATAAAGCAAAAGATCAAATCAAGACCAATACGGACTATCTGAATGAAAGTTCAAATAAAATAATAACTGAATTATTGAAAAAAATACCCACTCTAAAAGATCAAACAAAACATTCCGCAGAAAACTTAGGCCCTGCAAGCATTATTGAAATTACGAAAAAATACTATGATAAAATTGAATCCTTAAATAATAGCATCACGAAATCTCATAAAGATCTGATTGAAAAGGTCTCTCTGATTCAAAAAACTGAGAATGATATAAAGGCATTAAATCAAAGACTAGAAGACTACAGAGATCGCTATAAGCACCTTAAATCAGACTATACAAAGCATGAGAGCTCAATCAGCGATCTAAAGAAAAGATTCTTTAACTCAATCACCAAAATTACTCAAGTATTAGAAACTAACGAAGAAACAAAAGTTCCTGTAATTGACCCAAATAGAATCGATAATTTTATAAACAAGTGGATCACAAACGAGCTTGCCATCAACGAAAAAACACCTTTTGATATCATTATACATGCACTAAAGAAAATAGATCGCACAAAAACAGAAATCAAATTTCATGACGAAACAAATAAAAACCTTGACTCTGGACACTTAGAGATAAATGAACAAATCAAAAGGCTTAATAATACCAAAGTACAAATTGCCTCTAATCTAGCAGATTCAAAATCACAACTTTCGCAAATTCTAAAAAAGACTTCTTCGCTCATCCAGGAACCTCTCTTCACAAACAGAGAGCAAAATGAAAAGCATATCAACTTTCTCTCAAGCAATTTAAGCTTTTCAGACAAAACAATAGATCACGAAATAAAGAGTCACCTTTTAGAGATAGAAAAAACGATCGAAGACAACTTAAACAAATCAAAGCAAGAACTAGAGCATATGACAAAGAATTATTATGAAAAGCGAAGAGAGTTAGATGTACTAGAGAATAACAAGTCACATAAAGCAAGCAATATTGAGCAAAGAGAAAACCTCATCCTAGAACTGTATTCTGCATATAAGAGTAACTCAATTCTCCTAATAGATAAAATCGACAATTTTATCAATCAAGAAAATACCGAAGAATTACGAGAAGAAATGATTGAAATTCGAAAGGCCTTTTCAAAAATTGCTCAAGCAAATTATCAGCTTGTTGAAAATCAAGAGCACCAAGAACTCCTAAGCGTATTTGTTGAAGAGAGACTAAATCGCTTCAAAGAGCTTATCAACTCATCTATACAAGAAGACAAAGCTGTCATTATTGAACTACAGACAAAACTTCAAACGTATTATGAAAAAGTAAAAGAGCTAGATAAAACAAAAGAGCTTAAAGAACAAAAACTGAAAGAACTTACACAAAAGAAAAACTTACTTAAAATAATCGGGCAGGATGACTTTGGACGATTTGCCGCGAGTTTTATAGAAGACCAGCTTCTTTTTTGGGCCAATAACGAATTAAAGAAATTGTGCCAAAACAGATACCAACTTACGATTGCTACAAAAAATAAGAACTCTGGGCCTGAGTTTTTCATCATAGACTATTGGAAAAATGCAGCTCAAAGGCATATTTCCACACTAAGTGGGGGGGAAACATTCTTGGTAAGTCTCGCTATGGCATTAGGTCTAGCAGAATTAACAAAGGGACACACAGAAATTGACACACTCATTATTGACGAGGGTTTTGGAACCCTCGATGACCAAGCAATTGAAGATGCTTTAGGAGTACTTCAACAAATTGCCAACAAAGGCAAACATATTGGTGTCATTTCTCATGTAAAAGAACTCACCCAGAGAATTCCCATTAATATCAACCTCAATAAGAACTTGCTGGGTGAATCAGAACTAAATATCGTATATTAATCTAATAATGGATAAACACCATTCTCATCATGGGTTTCAGACCCTTTAAGAGGAGGTGTAAAAGCACAAACAACTCTTAACTGAGTCTTCGCTCTCAAAATATGGTTATCATGCTTATCTAAAATGTAAACAGTTCCAGGGCGGATCTCAAAAACTTCCCCTGAGTCAATAAGCTCAACCGAGCCCTCGCCTTCAATACAATAAACACTTTCAAGGTGGTTTTGATACCAAATTTTTGTTTCAGTACCGGCCTTGATAATTGTATCGTGCAATGAGTGTCCCATTCCATCGTCTTTAAGAACAAGTCTTCGACTCTCCCAAGTTTCCGCTTTAACTTCCCTTTCTGAACCTAAAATATCCTCAAGCTTCCTAACAATCATTCGTTCTCTCCTTTTAATTGTTAAGTACAACTTCTTCAATAATTTTAAGTCCACTCTCCAACTCTTCCATAGGAATAGTTAACGCTGGCATAACTTTTAAAACTTGATCATCAATTCCTGAAGTTTCAATAACCATACCGCGCTCAAAGCACATCTGTGAAAACTTCGGACCTAATGAGGCATCCTCAAATGAAATTCCTTGCATCATGCCACGACCTTTAACACGACACTTTACAGGTGCTTTTTCTACAATCTCATTTAAACGTTTCGTGACATAATCGATCTTCTTATGAACAGATTCTGAGAACTTATCGTCTGACCAAAAAGTCTTCAAAGTTTGAGTGGCGGCCACAAATGCGGGGTTAAATCCTCTAAAAGTTCCGTTGTGCTCCCCTGGTGACCAGATGTCCAATTCTGGACGCATCAAAACCACTGCAAATGGAAAACCTAGTCCGCTTAATGACTTAGACAAACATACAATATCTGGTGAAATACCAAGTTTTTCAAAACTAAAGAAATCACCACTTCTCCCACAGCCAATTTGGATGTCGTCGACGATTAAAAGCATATCGTGTTTTCTGCAAATACGCTCAATATTTTGCACCCATTCTGCCGACGCTGCATTTAGACCACCTTCACCTTGAACCGTCTCCATGATAACGGCAGCAGGAGCATCAATACCGCTTCCAGCGTCAACCAAATAGTTCTCAAGCATTACAGACGTATCCACTCCTTCACCATGGTAGTCTTGGTATGGCATAAATGTTACATCTGAAGTTTCAACTCCAGCACCTTTACGCTTTGATGCATTCCCAGTGACTGAAAGTGAACCTAGAGTCATCCCATGAAAAGCATTGGTAAAGCTAATAACCCCACTTCTTCCCTTAACTTTTCGAGCTAGCTTCAATGCACTCTCAACTGCATTTGTTCCGGTTGGCCCAGGAAACTGAACCTTATAATTAAGTTTTCTTGGAGTAACAATCGTATCTTTAAAAACTTCAAGAAACT
>SKIL01000374.1 GCA_007116425.1 Bacteriovoracaceae bacterium
ATTTTATAAAATCAAACCAATCTCAGGTGAGGGCCATTAAAGGAAATCACGAACTCAAGTTTATAGAATATTGTGAAGAGTCAGAAAATACCGTCATAAAAACAAATTTCGAGAACGTAAAAAAACAGCTTGGAAAACAACTAAAAGAATGGATTGAATATATAAAATCATGGCCTCTATATATTGAAAGCGATGATTACATCGTTGTTCATGCTGGTTTTCCCCCTAACACTCCCTTAAAAAAAGTTCATCCTAATATACTCACAAACATCAGAACGTGGGATGGACCTGGTAAAAACCTCAATAACCCAGAAGATCCTCCATGGCATCATCTATATAATGAAAAGAAGCTTGTCATATATGGACACTGGGCCGTTCAGGGATTGCACATAACAAAAAACACTATCGGTCTAGATAGTGGATGTGTATACGGAGGTAAGCTAAGCTGTTTTATTCTTCCAAGACATGAAATTCATCAAGTTCAGGCGATCAAAAGTTATGCCTAATTATCAAATATAACAAACATTAAGAATGACTTAAAATACTTTTTACTTGAATCACAAATTTATTACGGCCAAATGGCTTAGAGATATAGCCCTGTACTAAAGAGATAATTTTCTCATGCTCACTTTCTAAGTATTGAGATTGTATACCACCCGTTATGACTAAAATTGGAAGATTCTTGTGGTTTTCGGACCCTCGAATTTTTTGTATCAGTTTTTCACCATTTAAATTAGGCATTTGCAAATCAGTAATAAGCAAATCGATATCTTTCATTTCCCCTATAACCTGAAGTGCCTGCTCCCCATCATAAACTGAAACGACCTGAGCTCCACAGCTACTTAAGATATCTAGTAATATCTCATTGTAGCTCAAATCATCTTCAGCTAACAAAATTTTCCGTCCTAACAACTCATTACCTTGGTAATCCTTATTACTCTCAACTCTATTATCAGAGGTGGAGGTGGAATCTGAAGCTGTCACTTCCGTCGAGGCCGGTAAGATCAAATTAAAAGTCGTTCCTTTTCTTGAACGAGAAGTAAAATCTATACTTCCATTCATTTTATTAACTAAATTGCGAGTAATGCTAAGACCCAGCCCAACCCCTTTATTAACATCTTTAGTTGTAAAAAATGAATCAAAAACTTGATCAAAGTTTTTAGTTTTAATCCCAACGCCATAATCTTTAACAAAAATATGAATTTTCTCATTATGAGTTTCAGTCACAACATTTATGAAGTAATCAAGAAAAGAGTCATCAAGGGCCTTCTTTTCAAGTATCGCGTCCTTGGCATTAGAAAAAAGATTGAGAAAAACTTGTTGTAAAGATCCACTATCACCAAGGACATAAGGATTGTCAGCATTCAACTGAAGTTTAAAATCAATTCCTTCATTTGCATAAACACTCTCGAGCATTCCCACAATTTTTTCTATCACCTCATGAATATTTAAAGAGTACAAATCTAAATTATTCTCAAAACTTGACCGAGCAACTGACTTTAACCCGTTTACAATCTTTGAAATGCCCACAATTGCTTCAAGCGAAGTATCAACTCTTTTAAATAATTTCTCCTTATCAAGATCAGTCTTTTCAAGACCAATCTTAAGCATCTCGAGATTTCCCTGAATAATGCCTAAAGGGTTATTAATCTCATGACCAACTCCTGCTGACAAAACACCGAGTGAGGCCATTTTAGAGTTTATGATCGCCTTTTTTTGCTCGCGTTTAATAATCCTTGTTGCCAAATATAGGCCACGAATAACAAAGGCAATGAATGCAAACAGGAGTGGAAATGAAATAAATGAGAAAAGATAGATATTCTGAGAGCTGACAACAAACCATAGTGATTCACGATTCATTGGTATCGAGAGCTGATAGAGATCTAGGAATGCAAAAACTATCGGAAATAACAACCCGACAAAAAGACCGAGTAAACAAAATATAAAATATTGTTTAAAAAATGTTTTCAACATCTAAAATCTATATCTTAAAGCAGAGTAAAATAACTGTGACTCTCTTCTCATTCTTTCATAAAAAAAGCGATCATCAATACTACTTTTGGAGATCATATCAACGAAGCCTAAATTTAAGTATAGATCAGGCATGAGACGTCGATTGTAAAAAAAATGAAATGATTGACCAACAGTGTTGTACATAGGATTAAAATTAGGAGTTCTTATAGTCCATGGAGCGATTCCATGACTTTGGCTTAAATACTCTGCCCCCAAAGAGCTTCTTCGATTGAAACTATATTTAAGGCCGAGTAGCATTCCTTGCGCTTTACTATCCTCATTGTAAATGAAGTTTCCAATATCTATAATATGGCCAACTGGCAATGGGGCTCCGGACAAGGTATCCGTATGACTCTCAGTTACAACAGCTTGAATTCCACCACCGGCACTGACCCGTGAGTATTTGAGAGTCGTGTAAAAATCAAATTTTGTTTGAAGAATATCACTTAATTCGAAATGGGCAGTGACTGATCTAATTCGTGTAGATTTCTTGTCAGTACTTCCAATTTCATAAATATTTCGATCAGTCGTTTCATTACTAGCAAGCTGATCCTTAGGAAGTAAGTTTGCTCTAACCCCATCCATAGACTTCGCTCTTCCAAAAGTTACATCATAAGCTTGCAAGATAAAAAGCCAATCACTCCAATTCTGATTATTTGAAAACTCAAAGTTTAAAATAAATGAGTTGCCAGCTTTTAATTTCAAGCCAGCAAAAGGGGCTTCACGACCGGCTACTGAAGATTGGGGAACACCGGTAGAATTAAAAAAAGGTGTATATATAAAACGCATCATTGCACGGAAATCAAGATTAAAAACCTTCGAAAGGTTAGTATTTACGGACACTCCATCTGCAGGAACGGAGTACAGCAAACCAGGATAAGTCCCCATTCTAGACTGTCCAGTTGAATGATGAAGTGGAGGGCCGTACATTGTGGGGAGCCTTCCAAGAGAAAGAGAGAAATTTTGTTGCTTAGAAAAAATGTCAAGGAAGGCCTTTTCGACCAAAAGTTGTGGCCCCTTAACTGTATCAGTTGCATTCAAAGTACTCACTTTAGGTGCTTGAAAAGTATTATTCCAAACATAAGTAGAGGACAAAGTAGAGTAGAATTTCACACGTTTTGAATCGGTTTTATTTAAATTTAATCTAAACTCAGATAAACCTAAATGAAATTGATCCTTCGTTAAGTTTGACCCTGTCTTTGGATTGAAGTCAATATACTGAAATACAGTATTAAATTCACCTGATAAACAAATCGGTGATTTTTGATAAGTGTGAATTTGTAAATCTAAAAGCTCATTTTCAAGCTCATCAATGCGCTCGGTAATCCTTTTCTCAAAATCACTACCGAATAGTGCAAAAGACAAAAAAAGTAAAAACACCACACCTAAATAATTCAAAGTCACAATATCACTCTCCAATCAAAATAGAGGAATCAGTCTTTACAAACTCGTAGTATTCCTTTAGAGCATGTTGACACGAATAACGATCAGAACACTCTGACCATAAAAGCATCAGAGAGCTATTACATTCGAGTGTACTACTTCGCCCCTCCCTGACAAATCCAAACATAATTTTTTTCAAAAGAAGTTGATTCTGATTTTCACAAAGATTTTCTAAGCGAGATAAAAACTGCATGCTGTGAGATCCTGAAATAGATAGTGGAGAATAAAAAAACACCACGAATACAGTAGAGAAAATAATCTTCTTTTTTAAAAGAACTAAAAAACTCATAAACTATAACTCATCATAAAATGAAAATCAGATCAGATTCATGGCCAATAATCTTTCCTTTAAGGCCTCGACACCAAACGGTTTGACTAAAAAACCCTGAACTGTTCCGGCCAAGCTCAAGGCCCTTTCCTTATCAATCGAACCACTCACTACAATAACGGGAGTTGCATAATTAAGATTATCCTTACGACTACGCATCGCCGACACAATCCCATCACCCTTTGTCCCTTTATCTAAGTTAAGATCTAGCAAAATAAATTTAAATTCTTGATTGCGAAGCTTGAAATTGGCATCAGATGGTTTACTTACAACAAAAGGCTTGAGCTCAAGCTCCTCTAAGGCATCAGCAAGAAAATTAGCAAATTCGACACTATCTTCAATAACGAGAACAGACCTCATAAAAACTCCATTTTACATAAATAAGAATAGTTCATAAGAAAAACTTATGTCAAACAAGCAACACAAGATACGCAAACGAGAAAATCAACAATTATTAGCAAAGAGTAGTTGGAAATAAGTATTAAAACCGCTATATTCTATATATTTCAAATTTGAGATATATAAAATATACGGGCAGCGAATGCAAGAAACGACAATAAAAGACGATTTTATTTCAAAAGAAGACCTCAGTGAGCTGGTCTACTTTGAAACTTTTCTTAACCGAATGGGATTTAAACGAATTGATGGGTCTATTTATGGTTTATTACTGCTTGCGTCACGCCCCCTTACAAGTGAAGAAATCGAGTCCACTCTAGGACTATCTCAAAGTGCTGTATCACTATCGCTTAAAAACCTTGGCCACTACGGTGCTGTTGAAACTTGGGACTCGCCAGAAAATAAACGCATAAAGATTCACTCGGCAAAAGAAGACGCCCTTTCCATTGTTGCATCAATTTTCAGAAAGCGAGAAGGTCAATACGTTGAGGAATTCAAATTGATGGCGCGCAGAATTTTAAAACGTGCTCAACAGCAAGGTAATCAACGTACTCAAAAACGCCTGCAGTCAATTATTAATACATGCGAGGCGGCCGAGGCCGTCATGAACTTTGTCATTTCACTTGGTCGACTTGAGATAAAAGAACAGTATGAAAATATTCTCAAAAAGCTTCCCGATAACCTAGAGACTCTCATCAAGCTCAAGCAAGCGGATGGGCTTGGGCAATTAGGACAAATTACTCAAATGGCAAGTGAGGGACTAGGAAATCGATTAGAAAAATTGAGACAAAATATTATGAAAACAGGTGAATCATAAAAAGGAAAAAAGCTATGCAAGCAAAGCTTCCCAGAATAGTTATTACGGGCGTCGGGCTAACCGCTCCAAACGGAAATAATCTTCGCGAGTACCGTGAGGCCCTGCTCCAAGGAAAGTCAGGAATTACTCATTGTGAAATTAGACATATGGGTCAATGGCCGGCCGGAAGATGTGAATTTGAACAAACAAAATACCAATCAAAAAAAATGCGCAAAAGAGGTACTCGTGCAGGCTCATTGGCCATCTATGCCGCTAACGAATCACTTCTCGATGCAAAAATTGACTTTGCTTCATACGATCTAGAGCAAAAATCTAGAGTTGGAATTTACTTAGGTATAACAGAGCATGGTAATGTTGAAACCGAAGAAGAAATTCACCTACTCTACAACTCATATAATAAAGACACTTCATTTTGGTCACATCATCATAACCCAAGAACAGTGGCCAATAACCCTGCCGGAGAAGTGAGTCTAAATTTAAAAATAACTGGGCCATCTTATACCCTAGGAGCTGCGTGTGCTGCGGGGAACGTCGGTGTCATACATGCACTTCAAATGCTCCAACTCGGAGAAGTCGACCTTGCCCTTGCTGGCGGAGTGAGTGAATCACCAGAGACTTTTGGTATTTTTGCGGCCTTTAAAGCACAAGGTGCGCTTGCCCAACACAATGACCCAACCAAAGCATCTAGGCCACTTGACAAAAATCGTAACGGTATTGTCATTGCTGAAGGAGCTTGTATTTATACACTTGAAAGGCTTGAAGATGCTAAAGCAAGAGGAGCAAAAATCTATGGTGAAATCGTTGGCCACCACACCAACAGTGATGCATCAGACTTTGTTCTTCCCAATCCACAACGACAAAAAGAATGTATGCTAAAAGCGCTAGAAAAGGCCAACCTCTCTGCTTCAGAAGTAGATATCGTTAATATGCACGCGACAGGTACAACTCAAGGTGATATACAAGAGTGTCAAGCAGTTCGCGAAGTATTTGGCCCTAAAACAGCTGTCAATGCGACAAAAGGCCATATCGGTCACGCCATGGGCGCGGCGGGTGCACTAGAGCTCGCCGGCAACCTATTGAGCTTTGAGGATGATAAAATTCACCCTTGTTTAAATATTGATGAACTGGATGAGCAATGTGAAATACCAGGGCTTGTGACAAAAACGATTGAAAACAAGGAAGTCAAAACAATATTAAACAATAGTTTTGGCATGCTAGGAATTAACTCAAGTCTCATTATAAAAAAATATGAAGAATAAAATATAAAGATTACTTAAAAAGGAGAATCTAAATGGATAAGCAAGAAGTAAGACAAGTTGTATTAGACATTATTGCAGATGTGGCCTTAGATGAAGATGTGTCGAATCTAAAAGATGACGTCGCACTAAGAGATCAACTAGATTTGGACTCAATGGACTTCTTAGATATCGTTATGGAGCTTAAGAAAAGACATCAAATCGAAGTTCCACAAGAAGACTATCCACAACTTGCTAGCATGCAAAGCTGTGTAGAGTACCTTCGGCCAAAATTTCAATAAAAAGCAGGCCTGAGATTACCATGACATCCCAAACCACTCATACATTTGACCGCGAGTACGACACCATCGTTATCGGCGCAGGAATGAGTGGCCTGGGTGCTGGTATTCGACTGGCCATGTTTGACAAAAAAGTCTTAATTCTTGAGAAACACAGTATCTCAGGAGGGCTTAACTCTTACTACACAAGGTTTAAGCGTCCTTTTGATGTTGGCCTACATGCGATGACAAACTTTAGCCCTAGAGGCGAAAGAAAAAGTCCTCTTGGGAAATTACTCAAACAATTAAGAATAAAGCACGAACAATTGAATCTCTCAGAGCAAAAGCATTCAACAATAGTTTTTCCAGATACCAAACTATCGTTTACGAATGAGTTCAGCATCTTAATTGAAGAAATAGCTCAAAAATTCCCACATGAAATTGACGGATTTTTAAAGTTAGTAGATGAGATCAAAAATTTTAACGAAGTCAGCCTTAAAAATGAATATCAGGCCGCAAAAAGCGTTGTTTCAACATATTTAAAATCAGAAACACTGATTGAAATGATTTTTTGCCCACTTTTGATCTACGGAAGTGCTTGGGAAGACGATATGGACTTCTCGCAATTTGTAATTATGTTTAAATCAATCTATTTAGAGGGATTTTGCCGGCCAGAAGGCGGAGTCAGAACACTCCTAAACCTGCTATTGGAAACTTATGAACAAAGAGGTGGAGAACTTGAATTTAAACATGGAGTGGAAAAGATTCTCTATGATGGTAAGAAAGTTATTGGAGTTCAGACCACAAAAGGCGAAAAAATTAAGGCCAACAAAGTTCTCTCATCAATGGGTGCTCCAGAAACTTACGCACGTATCGACGAGCAAGAGAAAAAAACGAGTGCTCAAACAGGTCGTATGACTTTTACCGAAACAATATTTATCACGGACAAAAAACCTTCAGATTTTGGTTTTCATGAAACCATCTACTTTTATAATAATCGAAATAAATATCTGTATAGAAACCCACAAACCTATTACGATGATCAAAGTGCCGTCATCTGCTTTCCAAACAACTTTCAAGACGATGACAACCCCGAAGGAATTATTCGGGTAACATTTATGGCAGACTATACCCATTGGAAAAAACTTCTCAGCGAAGACCGAAAGGCCTACCGAGAAAAGAAAAAAGAGATGGGAGAAACGGCCTACGATGTTGTAAAAAAATTATTACCAAACAGTTGGGATGCAAAGATTGAGTGTATTGATACCTTTACACCAACAACAATAGAGCGCTATACCGGACATTTCGGTGGAACAGTATATGGCTCACCTGATAAGTCTAGAGATGGAACGACCCCCTATCAAAACCTGTATTTATGTGGAACAGATCAAGGCTTCTTAGGAATTGTAGGCTCACTCCTAAGTGGAATCTCAATGGCAAACCTCCACGTTTTGAGTCAATAACCAAAAGAGTATTACATGCTATTTTCAAATGTTTATATCGAAGGAATATCGAGCTATCTACCAAACGAAGATGAAGGCCTTGGTGAAACTCTCTCATCTGAAGCGCTTGAAGTACGTTTGAGTGATGTTTACGAAGGCCTAAAGCTACCATTTGGAAGACTTGAACTGATGACAGGAATCAAGGAAAGAAAACTTTGGCCAACGAAGACTCGACCAAGTGATCTGGCCACAAAAGCAGCAAATAAATGTATTGAGAAGTTTGGGATTGAAAAAAGCGATATAGACCAACTTATACATGCGTCAGTATGCCGTGATTTCTTAGAACCCAGTACTGCCAGTGTCGTCCATCACAATTTAGGTCTAAAATCTAACAGCATGATATTTGACCTATCCAATGCATGCCTTGGTGTTGTTTCAAGTATGACAATTGCTGCACAATTAATTGAAACAGGCGCCATAAAAAAATGCCTCATTGTCAGTGGAGAAAATGGCGGACCGCTTGTAGAGCAAACAATTCAAACTTTAAAGCAAAAATACGCAAACAAAGAACTAACACGAAAAAATATAAAAAAATACCTAGCAAACCTAACAATTGGCTCGGCCGCGATTGCCGTCTGCCTCTCACATAAAGACTATTGCAAAAATCCAAAAGCACTACAGATACTTTCAAGTACGACTCAAACCGACTCATCTGCTAACATTCTCTGTAGCGGGGACGGAGATACTTCTTCACTTATGATGGAAACCGATAGTGAGGCCTTAATGCATGCAGGTATTGCACTAGCAAAAGAAACATGGAAAAGCTTTCAAGAAGAGCTTCCGATCAATTTCGATTATGTTGTCACTCACCAAGTTGGTGTGGCACATGAAAAACTCACACTTGAGAGTCTCGGGCTATCAAATACAAAGACTGAGCGGACTTATCCAGAACTAGGAAACACTGGATCAGCAGCTCTTCCCATAACCTTATTAAAATTAATTGATAATCACGAAATTTTGCCAGGGCAAAAGATTGGACTACTTGGCATTGGAAGTGGTCTAACCTCAACAATGATGAGTATAAAATGCTAGATACAACAACACAGTCAATCCCAAATGAAATCAAGTCAATTTACCCGTTTAAATCTAATTATTACCAATTAGAAAGTGGTGAAAAGATGCACTATATTGACGAAGGGCAAGGAGACATCATTTTATTAATTCATGGTAATCCAACCTGGTCATTTTATTATCGAAACGTAATCAAGGAACTTTCACAAAAGTTTAGAGTGATTGCACCAGATCATATTGGGTGTGGATTATCAGGTAAACCTCAAAATTATGAATATACCTTAAGTAAACATATAAAAAATTTAACTTCGCTCAAAGAAAATTTAGGTATTCAAAAGTATTCCTTAATTGTACACGACTGGGGTGGGGCCATTGGTATCGGGATGGCCACAGATCATCCTGAAGAGCTGGAAAAATTAGTGATCCTAAATACGGCAGCATATACAAGTAAAGATATCCCCTTTCGAATAAATTTCTGCAAAATGCCTATACTTGGAGAAAAAATCATTCGCCATTTTAATGCTTTTGCATGGCCCGCAACCTTTATGGCCGTATCTAAAAAAATGTCAAAAGAGGTGAAAAAGGGTTATCTCTACCCTTATAGCAATTATAAAAACAGAATTGCGACAGCAAAATTTGTTCAGGATATCCCATTAGATGAAAATCACCAGTCTTACAAAAGACTTAAGGATATCGAAGATAAACTTAATCGCCTATCAGCAGAGAAACTTATCCTTTGGGGGGAGAAAGATTTTTGCTTTAATATGAACTTCTTAAAAAGATGGAAAGACATCTATCCAGAAACTAGAGTTGTGACTTATCCAGAAGCAGGTCACTATATCCTAGAGGATGCAAGAGAAGAAGTATTAAAAGAAATCACAAACTTCTTCAGCTAAAACAAAAGGTCTAACATGGGAAATATTGCGCATAAGATTCGTAAAAGGGCCCAAGAAACTCCTTATAAAGACGCCATAAGGGTCCCCAAAAAGAGTTTTTTCACAAATAAATATGAATATTCATCTATCAGTTTTGAAAGTTTTGAAAAAAGAAGTGACGCTTTAGCATATGGACTTGAGAAGTTTGCTGGAATTAAGAAGGGAGACCATACACTTGTATTTTTTAAACCAGGACATGACTTCGCCATTACAACTTTTGCCCTATTTAAAATTGGCGCTGTACCAGTATTTATTGACCCGGGAATGGGCAAACGAAATCTACTAAATGCCGTTAAGGAAATTAAACCTAAGGCCATGATTGCGATAAAGGCCGTTCATTTTATTTCAAAATTTTACAAAGAAGAGTTTTCATCCCTAGAAATAAAAATTACGAATAAGAAAACGATACTGCCTAATATTGAACTCCTCTCAGAAATTGAAAAAAAAGGCGCCCAAAAATTAAAAGAACTAAAAGATGCACCTTACCCACTAGCTGAAATGGATCACGAAGAAATCGGAGCTATTTTATTTACAAGTGGAGGCACAGGAACGCCAAAAGGAGTGCAGTACACCCATAATATCTTCATTAAACAGACAGAAGTTTTACAAGAAATATTTCAACTGACTGATAAAGATATAGACCTACCAGCTTTTCCACTCTTTTCGTTTTTCACCATGGCGATGGGAATGACGAGTTGCCCACCAGATATGAATCCGTCAAAACCATCAAAATGTAATCCAAAAAAACTCATACAAAACATACACGACAATCAGGCCACCTTTCTTGCTGGCTCCCCCGCCATTTGGGAACGAGTATCAGACTATGCGATTAAGCATAATATTAAACTTCCTTCGGTAAAATATCTCGTCATGTTTGGCGCGCCAGTTTCAATAGAACTTCATAAAAAACTACTGCCCTTGCTTCCAAACGGAGAAACATACACTCCATATGGTGCCACGGAATCTCTTCCAGTTAGTCTCACATGTGGTAGTTATCTTTTGGAGTACACTCAGGAAAAAACGCAAAGTGGATATGGGACTTGTATTGGAGAAGCTGTACCTGGAGTCAATGTAAAGATCATTCAAAATGACCTAGGAACAGATGACCCAATAGAAGATATCAGTGAGTGTCTTGAGGCCAAGATAAATGAAATAGGTGAAATCATCGTTTCTGGTGAGACAACAACTAAAAAATATTATAATCGAGAAGAGGCTAATGCTCTTAGTAAAATTAATGATAAAACCACTGGTCGCTTTTGGCATAGAATGGGCGACATGGGTAGAATCGATGACCAGGGACAAATTTGGTTTTGTGGCCGAAGATCACATGCCTTTAAGCATTCAAATGGCACAGAACTGTACTCGATCCCAATTGAATCATTTTTTAAGTCTATCCCTAAAATAAAAAAAGTGGCCCTCATAAAAATCGATACTCATAAAGCGGGACTTGCTATCGAATTAGAAAAAGAGAGGGATAGACCAGAATATTCAAACATCGAAAAGTCAGTGCGAGAAATTATTTCTACTCATCAAGACACCTTTCCAGCACTTAAATGTTTAGAGGCATTTTACTTATGCGATAAATTCCCAGTTGATGTTCGCCACAATATAAAAATTGATAGAGTAAAACTTGGAAGTATGGCAAAAAAAGGTCAACTCCAATTAATTTTTAATATCTAGGGAAGAATTATGTCACTAGTGATTGTTACAGGTGCAGGTGGTTTTTTAGGAAAAAGGCTAACAAAGACTCTCTTAAAAAATGGTCATAAGGTTATCGGCCTGGCGAGAGGAAACTATCCAGAGCTAGAAGAGCTGGGTGTTACAATGTATCAATGTGATCTTGCTGATAAACAAAGTATCGAGAGAGCTTTCAAATTAATCAATAAAGAGAACCAAAGTGAGGTCGACGCCATTTTTCATACTGCATCTAAAGTTGCCATGTGGGGAAAGTGGGAAGACTTTTATAATACAAACTTCATTGGAACAAAAAACCTAGTTGAAATTGCCAAAGAATATAAGATTAAAAATATGATTTACACCAGCACGCCTAGCGTAGTGTTTGAGTGGGATGATATTGAAAATGGTGATGAATCACTCCCCTATGCAAAAGACTCAAAAAGCTTATATGCAAAATCTAAAGCTTTAGCAGAGAAATATGTTCTCTCTCAAATTAATGATGACTTCAAGGCCTGCGCACTTAGGCCACATTTAATATTTGGAGAAGGCGATCAAAATATGATCCCTAGACTAATTGAAGCAGCAAAAAAAGGTCATCTTAAGCAAGTTGGTGATGGCAAAAACAAAGTTGATGTTGTTTATATTGAAAACGCTGTTTCGGCCCACATCAAAGCTTATAATGCTCTGAAGAACAGCAAGGCCAACGGCAAAGCATATTTCATTGGTCAAGGGCCCGTTGAATTATGGCCTTTTATTAATGAAATCTTGGCAAAGCATGACCTTCCACCAATTACTAAGAAAATATCGTTTTCTAAGGCGTATAGAATTGGAGCAATTATTGAGTGGGTACTCAAATTGCTAAGGATATTTAATATTCATCCTCCAATGTCTCGTTTTGTTGCTCTTCAATTGGCCAAAAGTCATTATTTTAATCATGAACAGGCACACAAAGACTTAGGCTATCGGCCTGAAATTTCGGTAAAGGATGCTTTAGAAAGAAGTTTTGGAAAAACGGATGGATCTATTCATAGCTAATGGATGCTGGACTTCTAAGTCCTTGTTCCCGCTGAAAATCTTGAACTACACCGAGACCTTGAAATCGCCCTTCATTGAAGAAGCTTTGAAAAGGATAATTATCTCTGACCCCCTGTACATTTCCATAATGATACGTACTCTCTAGGCCAAAAAGAAAATAAAAATAGACCTTATCCTCATTTTCAACATGAAGAGTTTGGGCAAAGTCGGCCCAACGCCATAAGGGAATACTTTTGCCAATTTCACTTGCAGGCCGTTGAGCTTCCCGAGAAAGACAGTTTTGCATCATATTCATGTTTCTGCGATTAAAAAAAGATCTTTGACACCGTCGATAATCATCTGCAGTAACAGCACGATGTCTTAACTCAAACTCATATTTCTCATAAGAGCTTTTAAGGCGATGTCGACAGAAATTAAAAAGATTTCTAAAAAAGGAAAAAATACCACGGGGTTTATAACCGCAAATCTGATCAATCACATTATATACTCGTGATGAACTCAAATTATTAAAATGATCAATTGCAGGCCGGCCAAAGTGAAAACGTGAATCAATTCGAATAGGTCCAATCAGTTCATCACTTCTAACCATCCTCTCAACCTGTGGATCTGCACCAGTCAGCTTCGCAAGTATATCTATAGCTCTCTTTTTATGTTTACTTCTAAGTCCACGATCTTGTCCTCTATTTTGGGCAAAATAGTTAAGTGAGAACACCATAGAGAGATTATCTTCACGTTGCATATCTTCATTGTAAAGAGGTAGATCCTCCCTTTGCGCAATCAAGTTTTGCTCAGATCGATATTCTATTTGAACTTTTTTAGTATCTCTTTCTATATCACTAACCTTCTCAGGGATTTGGAAAATACTTCGAATTAATGCTCCCATCACACGCGAAATAAAATTTTGCTGATAATCGGTTCTTTCGAAATTATGGCGAAAAAAAGTAGTAACATGCTCATTCGTGGCGACTTCAATATATTCTGTTTTTTGATTTCTTATTCCACCTTTTAACAATACTAAATAGCGAGATTTTTTTTCTAATGTTTTTCTTAGCTCTTCAGATATTCGAAATTGGTCAAGAGATGAACCTACTGAAGTATGATCCCCTTTCAAACTCAAAACTCTCTCTAGTGCTTTCGCTTCAGCAGAATCATATTCAAATAAAACTAAATCATCTTTAAAAAAACGAAAAGATGCACGATAACTCTCACTCAAGTTATAACTAAAATCATATGATAAAAGAGTTAGTCTTAACAACTTCAAAAAATCGGCCTGAACAGAAGCACTTACACC
>SKIL01000347.1 GCA_007116425.1 Bacteriovoracaceae bacterium
CTGGCCATGGCCCATAATGGAAATATTGTTAATACTGCCGAAATTTCTAATAAATTTAAAATGTCTCACTCGGTTCAATTTTTATCAAAAAATGACATAGAATCCTTTATGCTGAGCTGGTCTATTACTTGGGATAGAACTTCACGGATGTCTATGAGTTTCAAGGAACAAATAACTGAATGTGCTAAAGATATTTTTAAGAATTTTGTTGGTGGGTATGCAACAGTTGGGATTATTGCTAACCAAGGTATGTTTGCTATTAGAGACCCAAATGGAATTAGACCGCTTGTGCTTGGAGCAAAGTATAATGAATCAGGCCTAGTCGAATCATATTGTATTTCAAGTGAAACGTCGGTTTTACAACGTTTAGGACACACCTATTTGCGCGATATAGAACCTGGAGAGTTTGTTTATATTTCAAAGAAAGAAGCTTTTGAATCTGACAGTATTTTTTCTTTTAAATATAACACTGAACAACCTAAAAAGACTTGTATGTTTGAATGGGTTTACTTTTCAGCTGCTGAGTCTCAAATTGAAAACAAGTCAGTATATGAAGTTAGATTAAACCTTGGTGTAAAGCTAGCAGATTCAATAAAAGAAAAAGTGAAGGACATCTCAAAAGAATTTGATGTCGTGTGTCCGGTTCCTGATACAAGTAGAACTTCCGCAATATCTCTTGCTGAAAACCTATCTCTTCCGTACAGAGAGGCATTAATAAAGAACAGGTATATTCACCGCTCGTTTATTATTTCAAATCAAGTGGAAAGGGACAAGGCCCTGACTTTAAAGTTAACTCCTGTCTTGAGTGAAATAAAGAATAAAAATATCTTACTTGTAGATGATAGCCTTGTTCGAGGGAGTACTTCTAGAAAAATTATTAGGCTATTAAAAGACATGGGTGCAAATTCAGTATCATTAGCATTGACATGTCCTGAGATAAAACACCCATGTTATTATGGGATTGATTTTCCTGACCCCAGTGAACTCGCTTGCAAAGAGAGAGAGAACCATGAACTAGCAGAGTGGATCGGAGCAAAGCAAGTTTTCTTTCTTGGACTTACTGAACTGAAAGATGCGATTGGTCTCGGTGAGAGCTTGTGTATGGGGTGCTTGACAGGCAAATATCCAACTCACTCGAAGGACTTCTCAAGTTTTCAAGCCGAAAGAATTAGGCATAGAAAGGATTTGGGGTGATGCTAGCAACACAATACAAATTGTTAAAATCTGGTTCTGTTAAAGATATTTATCAAATCTCAAAAAGTGAGGTCGGCTTTAAGTTTAGTGACCGTTACTCAGTTTTTGACTGGGGTGAAATGCCCGATTTGATCAAGAATAAAGGGGAATCTCTATGTATTATAGGGCAAGCTTTTTTTGAGTTGCTTGAAGACCCAAAATTTTGGTCAGAGTTTTTATTAAGTTTAGAAGGTAATGCAGACTCAGTATTAACAAAATCTGAGAGAATTTTATTGTTACGACTTAAAGATTCTGGTCTTAATACTCATTATAAGCGACGCGAGGGCGATTTTCTTATAGTTGAAAAAGTAGATGCTTACCCTCCTGAATTTAAGGCCGGATCTTACGATTATAGTAGTTATCAGAATAGAGACACACAAAGACCGTTTCTCATTCCTCTCGAGTGTATATTCCGCTTTGGTGTTCCAAAGGGTAGCTCTATTTTAAAGCGTGTTGATAATTTAGAGTATCAAAAATTTCTTGGACTTAATTCACCTCCCAAAGAAGGAGATACTTACTCTTCCCCATTAATTGAATTTAGTACCAAACTTGAAGCTGAAGATCGCTACTTATGCTCACTCGATGAAATTAAACGAGTTTGTGATTGTGAGTCGGAATTTATAGTAGAGCTTACAACATATAATTTAGTATTAGCTAAGGCCTTAAAATGGTTCTTCTCACTTATAGACTTTGAATTATGGGATGGTAAATTTGAATGGGCATATCATCCACAGAAAGGATTTATGTTAATTGATAGTATTGGGCCTGACGAACTAAGGCTCGTTTATAAGCAAGTTCAAATTTCAAAAGAAGTTTTAAGACAATATTACAAAGAATCTGACTGGGTTAAGTCCGTAGGGGTTGCAAAAAAAATTGCGTCTAGCTCTGGTCGTGATGATGAGTGGAAAAAAATTTGTCAAAGCGAATTAAATTCATTTCCAGAAGGATTAAGCAAAAAAGTTCTTCTGGTTGTTGAAGAAATGTATATGAGTTTAGCTCAAAATATTTATAAGAAAGTTAAGGAGTTGCAAGGACCTACAAATCAGGACGAAAAGTTTTTTTCAGATATCAGATGGGGTCGTGAAATAAAATTAGAAGATGTGGTTAAAGACATTCAAAGTGAAATTAGGATATGAGTAATTCTTTAAAAATTTGTATTATTGGAAATGGTGGTCGAGAGCATGCCTTGGCCATTCTTTGTGCGAAAGCAAAGGTTACCTCTGAGTGCCATGTGATCCCAGGGCGGAAGAGTTTCGAGCAATCTAATCAGAAGATATCTTGCCATACAGGTATTTCAAATTTTAATAGTGACGAATTCTTTGATAAGTTGGCAGAAATGTCACCCGATATCGTTATTATTGGACCAGAAGCTCCTCTTGTTGATGGTGTAAGTGATAGACTTCGCAGTAAAGGTGTAAATGTTATAGGTCCTTCCTCTGCTGCTTCTCTTCTTGAAAGCTCAAAATTGTATACTAAGAATCTAATGACAGAAGCTGGCGTACCCTGTGAACGTTTCGTAGAAATTAAATCATTTGATCATGGCATGGATGAGTTAAGTAAATGGGGCGATATTGAAAATCGTGGGCTTGTGATTAAAGCCGATGGGCTTGCTTCAGGTAAGGGAGTATTTGTTGCTAATGATTTAGAGGATGCTATAAATAAGTTTAAAACAGCTTGGGAACTTCATTCAAATGGAGCAAATGGGTTTGCTAGAGTTTTTTTTGAAGAAAAAGTTAGTGGAGTAGAGGTTTCCTCTTTTTTTCTTTGTCGTACACCCTCAGATAATAGTCGCCCTGTAGAAATATCATATATTGGAAGTGCTCTTGATCATAAGAGACTTCTTGATGATGATAAAGGACCAAATACTGGAGGTATGGGCGCACTAGCACATCCAAGTATTTTACCTGAAACTCGTGTCAATGAAATAAAAACCAAAGTGATAAATCCTATTCTTGAACAGATGCGAGAGACTGGTGTTGAATACAACGGTTTTTTGTTTGCTGGCCTTATGCTTGATGGAAGAAAAAATCATGTCATAGAGTTTAACGTTAGGATGGGTGATCCTGAGACTCAAGCACTTTTGCCAATTGTTAAACCTGATGTATTTGTAAAAATGCTTTTAGATTATTTTGACTCCACTAAAAAATTATATGATTTAAATAAATATAATATGTCTAAGTATTGTGCACATTTGGTTTTTTCATCTCCTGGATATGCGATGGAAAATTTTGGCCAAAACGTGGAGTTAGGACATGAAATCGAAATTGATCGAGAGTTCTTGTTACGAAACTTAGATGCCGACTTTGAACTCTTTTTTCCTGGAGCTGAAGTTTCTAACACTGGGAAATTGAAATCTGTTGGTGGAAGAGCTTTAGGTGTATCTGTCATAGATGACAGTTTTGCCAGTTGTACACAAAAATTATACAAGGCAACAGAGGGTGTAAGGTTTGATGGAGCACATTATAGACGAGATATTGGAAAAAGGTATAAAGACTTTTCAAATGCTTTACTTGAGAGTTCGGAGATACCAGTAGCTATTTTTGCTAGTGGTAGAGGTAGTAACGCCATAAATCTACTGAATTTTTTATCGGGCCCAAATAACCCAACACTTTTTAAACCTGTTTTAGTTTTTTCAGACAATCCTGATGCAAAAGTTATTACTGATACAAATAA
>SKIL01000242.1 GCA_007116425.1 Bacteriovoracaceae bacterium
ATGATATCGCGCTCTTGATTCCAGCCTATGGCATCTCTTTCATCGCCAAAGCCCTTGTCGAGATCACTTTCAGATTTTGAGATATGTAAAACTTGATGAAAAGAAACTTTACCAAACTCCCTGCCATAATGTGCATGCCCACTTGATATTTGAGCTCCTTCGAGGCTTGGTTCTTTTACACTTGTTTTGCTCGTGATATTAAATCCATCTGTTTCTCTGTAATCAATCGCTACCGCACCATAAGTATCTTGTGTTCGTGTCCTAATATTGGCATCAAACCCAAGATATTTTTGGTTGCCAAGCTCAAGTGAAACTTCTCCCGCTGAATCAAGTTTTTGTAATTCTTGTCCGCTTCTCGTTTTAATTACAATAACACCACCTAATGCTCTTGGGCCATAGGCAAGTGCTTGAGGGCCTTTGATGACTTTAATGCTTTCGATATTTGCTAAAGATAAAAAATCACCAGTAAAAAGACCTGAAGTTGAAATGGGGTCGTTCATTTGCATACCATCAATTAAAACTAAAACTTGTCCTGTTTCACTACCTCTTATTCGAAAGCTCGACTGATGTCCAACTCCTCCAGAGCGCTGAAGTGTAACCCCCGGAATGAACTGCAAGGCTTCGTTAATATCTTGAATGGCCAATTTTTCGATTTCATTTGAAGTCAGAGAGTGTTGTTGGGAGACAAGCATTGAGCGCTGAAATCCAATTCTTTGCCCATGGACAATAACGTCAGCTGAGGGAAAAGCAATAGGTGTAGTCGTAAGTGACATGATAAAAAGCAATAGTAGACGAGAGGTCAGTTGAGACCTTTTCATCGATTTCTCCCTCGAAAATCGGTTGACTAAAGTAAAGTGAATTGGCACTTTACTTACGTAAGCAGGTCTTCGGACTTAAGGGCCTCCTACTGGTCTAGCTTCCCAATCGATCAAATCAGTGCTTTTCAGACGTTCGTTCCCAGTTACCGCTGCGGGGCAGTTTTGGATTTTCACCAAATTCCCTATTCTTCTAGATATTTCTAGACACTTACGATTTGGCCATTCTCGCTTTTTTACGTTAAATGTCAATGGTCCAGTTTTGATGAGGGAATTTAAGTGCAGGTTCAATTATTTCAAATGTTTAGAGTTTTTGTTTTTATATTTTTTTCGCTGATGAGTGGGCAGGGCCTTTTTGCAAAGACGTGTTTTCTCGGCAGTGTAGAGAATATAAAAAGTCGTGATAGCGGTTTAAACATAAAAAAACTTGAAAACTCGCATGCCCAACTTTTTGAAATATATGAACTGACCCTTCTTGAAGATGGATTTGATAGTGAAAGAATTTTTCCTTCATCAAGCTTTCTTCTTAGAAGTAGGCTCTCTGTAGAAAAGACTTGGGATCAATGGTTTTGGATTGTGGACGAAAAAGATGAAGAAGTAAAAGGCCAGTTGCGAGAATTTTATCAGAACTGCCTTGGACTTAAACTTATTGGCCACTCTAGTCTTAATATTGCTGCCTTGTCAGCTACTCATATCGGGTATCTTTCTCAACTTGACGAGCTGGAGCGAATCAAAGCTGTGAGTGATCGCTCTCATATACACTCTGGTCAAATTCAAGCGAGAATAAGTCAGAGGGAGGTTGTGACTTTAGGTTTTCCTCCTCGAGTTGAAGCTTATATCAACTCCGGGGCCAATATCATTACGGCCTTTATCGTAAGTGATCCCATGATTGAACTTGGTGGACTGGCCCGTAGAAGTCATGAGGTCGTTTATATTCATGAGTTTCGAGAGTCACATCCGCTCGCTCGAGCTGAATGGATTAAATTTTTTGGAGCATTGACGGGTAAGCTTGAAAAGGCCAAGAGAAGCTATTCTAAAATAGAAGAGTCGTATAGAACTTTAAAAGATCTCAGCTCCATAGATAATCTCAAACTTCTGACTGGAGCTATTTACAACGATGAATGGCATTTATCTAACCCAGATAGCGACTTTGTGAAAATGAGTCGAGGGTTGGGGGCGGAACTTATACTTGCTGATAGCAAGCGGCCCAGAGATCAAGCTCATCCTCAGCGCTTTGGGATTGAGAGCTTTTTTATAAGAATTTCAGAGTTTGCAGGCGAGATAAATTTGTGGATTCCTCTAAATTCAGCTCTGACATGGGAGCAATTAAAAAGTCAAAATCGACTTTATGAACAAATGACAGCACTCGAATTATCTCATGTATGGAATCCTGTCGGGATGGTAAATAATTATGGTGCAAATGAGTTTTGGGAGCTCATAAGTGTTCGTCCTGATTTAGTCTTACTAGAGCTGTACCAAGTGATGGAGCTATCACAATCTAAAAGCTCTTTTGATACAAAAAACTTTCAAGGGCGTTGGTTTACGAGATTAAAATGAAAGATGGCCTAAATTATAAAAATACATTTCTCGCTATCATTCTTACCTCACTAAGTACTTGGCTTTTAGTTTTCGGTGAAACTTGGCTTTTTTCTATCGCCCCTGAAACGGCGTTGACTATTTTAGTAGAACTAAGAATTCCAAAAGTTCTTGGTGCTATCTCAACAGGAGGCCTTTTGGCGCTTTGTGGCCTTTTGTTGCAAACCTATTTTCAAAATCCGTTGGCCGGACCTTTTGTGCTTGGAATTCATGGTGGGGCTTCACTTGGCGTTGCTATTTGGGTTTTTCTCATCGGAGGGCTTTTTATAGGTTCAATGATTGGGACCTGGGGAATTCTTTTGTCTGCGATGTTGGGAAGCTTGATCATGATGTTTTTTATTGTCGCAGTTTCAAGGCGTTTAAATGACAAGAGCTCCCTAATGATTGTCGGCCTATTGATGGGTTTTTTCTCCAGTGGCGTTCTTAGTATCTTGGCCGTTATCAATCCAGCAGATGAGTTGCAAGTATTTTATTTTTGGACTCTCGGTAGTTTTCAGCGGATAGGATTTTTGAGCTCTTTGCTTTATTTTTTAGTATCTTTAATCTTTTTAGTTTTTGCCTTGAAAATATCTTCACGCTTAAACCTTTTATTATTAGGGGACGAGTATGCCAGAAGTTTAGGGGTGAACTTAAAGAAGTTGCGAAAATATATTATTTGGATGACTGCAATTATGATTGGGATAAGTACTAGCCTTGTCGGTCCGGTAGCATTTATTGGACTAATGTCGCCACACCTTGCGAGAGGTCTTTTTTCGAGCGCTGATCACCAAGATTTAACTGTAGGGTGTTTTCTTATTGGAGGATCCTTAGCTCTTTTTGCCGAAGTTTTTTCTAGTGGAAACCCAATGGTTTCTTTTCCTCTTAATGCAACATTGAGCCTGGTTGGAATTCCTCTCTTCTTAATCATTTTTTATCCTTCGCTTTTTCAAGCGCGAAAAAAGGTTAAGAAAAGGAGTAGGGGGTGAGAGTTTCATGTTTTAATATTCAATTTGCTTATAAAGACAATGATTTTGAAGTCGTTCAGACATCGCCCTTGGATTTTAATTCTACTGGTGTTGTTTCTATGGTGGGAGACAATGGTGTAGGTAAAAGTACTTTTTTAAGAATACTTGCAGGTCTCGAGAGTCCGTTAAGTGGCAGTGTGATGTATGATGAAAAAGATATATATACGTCTCTTAGTGAGTTGGAGCTCTCTCGGTTGAGGTCTATTCTTTTTACTGAACGCCCTAATTTTAAATGGATTAAGGTTTTTGATATTTTGGAGTGGACTGTTCAAACTTGGGAAAGTGATTTTTCTCGGCATAATAAGTTTATCGATGAAGCTTTGGAATACTTTGCTATTTGCGACTTAAAACATCGTCCTTTAGACTCTTTGAGTGATGGACAAAAGCAGAAGGTTCTTTTGGCCCGGGCTCTTTGCCAGAATACGCCGATTATGTTTTTAGACGAACCAACGACATTTTTAGATATAAGAGCTAAACTGGACGTATTA
>SKIL01000044.1 GCA_007116425.1 Bacteriovoracaceae bacterium
GCACCCGAAGGTACTTTCTCGTTCGACTTGCATGTGTTAGGCACGCCGCCAGCGTTCACTCTGAGCCAGGATCAAACTCTTCAAGCAAATATCTTAAAGCATTTTTTCTTAGCTTAAGTGTTCCAAACTAAATGTATCGAGTAATACATGACTACCTAAACGATCAATAATATCAATATGAACTTCTCGACAACGTGAAATAGAGCGAGATCGTCAGTTTGGTTACGGTAGTCGCCAAAAACTCAAGGTATGACTGGTTTTTTGGTTCCTTCTCATCTTTATTTTCATCATCCTTATATAAGGATGATAAAAACTTTAATCATTATTCGAATGTAAAAGAGCTCCGTTTTCACTTTTTTAGGGCGAGTCATCTTTCGTTTTCTTCTCAAAAACCTAGCTTAGAACGCTCTTTAAAGAGATCTAGCAGCGAAATTGAGCACCGAAGTGCGCCCCCGTGAACCGGATGAGAGGCGAGAATAGTGCCAAACATCCGAGAGGTCAAGCGAAAAAAAAGTTTTTTTACTTTTTTTTTCACTTTTTTTTCACTGACCGAAAAATCAAGACTTTAACGGGTATCCGGCCTTCTCCAAAACAGATACAAGCTGATCTCTGGCAGCGCTCAAAAACTCTCCATCTAAAGTCTTATCAGGATTTTGAAAAGTAGCACGCAAAGTAATAGAGTTTTGCTCAGGTGAAAGCTGATATACTCCTACTACTTTTAAGTCTGCCATGTTTTTAACCTTCGCTTTTTGAGCGGCAGCTAAAACATCACCGACAGCAACATCGCTAGCAGCAACAACAGTCCAATCAAAAGAAGAACTTGGGTACTTACTAAGCGGACGATAAGAAGTATTCGGTTTAAGTTCTTTGTTTTGAACATCCGTCAAATCAATCAAGGCCATGCTCAAATGCCCCTTGATTTTAAATTCACGCATCAGCAATGGATGAAGACTCATGACAACACCCTTCATCCTACCCATCAAGCGAATATTATAAAACTCAAAAGGATGAACTCCCATCCACTCTTCATCCACCACTTCATTTTTAAATTTAGGATGTTTGCTCGAAAGTTGTGCTGGGAGATTAGAAGAGCGACAAAGTCGGTCGACGTGATTAACTAAATCCATAAAGACATTTTTTTCTTTGTCATAAAAACAAATAGCAAGAACTTTTTTCTCAAAAGCAAAGTCTGAGCTTTTGGCCTCAGGTTCTGTTTTATGATAGGTGCGACCAATTTCAAAAAAGCGAAACTGAGAAAAGTTTTTAGAGTTTAAACTCGCCGTTTGCAAGAAGCTTGGAATAAGAGAGGGCCTCATCATTTCTGCATCAATTGAAAGCGCATTAATTAGCTTAAGCTTCTGAGCTGAATCTACTTCACGCTCAGGCCACTGGGCCTTTTTTAATAGAGCGTCACCTATCATGGGGTAAGTCATTACCTCTGTTGCGCGACAATGATAGACAAGGAAGTCTCGAAGTGAGCGCTCCAGTGTTTGAGCAGGAGATGTTCTCACTGGTGAAATTTCAAGCAGGGGTGATTGGGAAGCAATATTGTCATAGCCAATCACTCTTCCAATTTCTTCAATAATATCGGCCTCATTTTCAATATCTTTTGTCGCCCTAAAACTAGGAACCTCAATCGACAAATTCGTCCCTTGTTCAGTGACCTTAAAGTCAAGAGCAGATAAAATCCTGACAACTTCCGTTGAGGGAACCTCCGCTCCTAAAACGCGTGATATTTTATCCGCACTCGTTTGAATGAAAAGAGGTTTGATAGAACTTAAATCTTCACCATCATATTGAAGTGTCCCATGCACCTTCGCCTGAGGACAAAGCTCTAAAATAAGTTCAAGCGTTCTAAGCATTGTGCGCTTACAAAGTGTGCTATCGAGAGTTTTTTCATAGCGCTGAGAAGAGTCAGTTCTTAGTCCTAAGCGCGTCGACGTTCTTCTCACTTGAGCGGCCTTCCAATTGGCGACTTCAATAAAAAGCTCTGTTGTCTCATCGCTCACACCGCTATTAAGTCCCCCCATAATACCGGCCAAGACCAATGGGCCATTTTGATCACAAATAACAGTGTCATCAGCAAGTAAGTCTCTCTCTATTTCATCGAGAGTGATAAACTTTCCCTCTTTGCCCATTTTTTTGATCTCGACACAATCACCTTGAATTTTTTGGCGGTCGAAAATATGGAGAGGAATTCCTAGCTCAAGCATGACATAATTGCTTATATCTACAATATTATTGATGGGCCGAAGACCTACGGCCTTAAGTCGGTTTTGCATCCACATGGGGGATGCTTCAACCTTTACGCCATCGATCGAAAGGCCATAATAAGCGAGACAAGAAGAAGAGGAATCAACTTTTACTTTAACCGGGGCCGAACGTGAATCTTCAGTTACAGCTCGCTCATATTTTGCTGTCCAGTCGGCCGAGTCATAAGGTCTTTTAAGCTCACTCCTAAAAAGCGCCGCAAACTCTCTTGCAATCCCAAAGTGGCCCCACATATCAGGTCTATGAGTTAGCGACTTATTGTCGACATCAATAATAATATCTTTTTTCTGCCCCCAATACTCAGAAAGGCTTTGGCCAACTGGCGCTTCACTTGGAAGGTCCATAATCCCCGAAGACTTTTCGCTCAAACCAAGCTCTTCTTCTGAACACAACATCCCGTCTGATAAAACACCTCGAATTTTTTTAGGCTCAAGGGTGAAACCAATAGGCAAAGTTGTTCCAAGCGGTGCAAAGGGAGTCTTCATTCCAAGGCGAACATTACTCGCACCACAGACAACTCTTTTAGGCTCACTTTCACCATAATTAAAAGTGACGAGATTAAGTTTATCTGCTTCCGGGTGTGGCTCAATTTTAGTCACCTCGGCAATTCGAATTTGCTCGAGGTATTCCCCTGCAATCACAACTTCTTCAACTTCTGCTGAGCCCAGAGTAAATCGGTTCCCAAGTTCTTGAGGGTCTTGGGTTGGAAGTTCTACAAAATCTTTTATCCAATCAATTGAAATCAACATATAATTCTCTTTTCTCTAATAAAATTAATAGGCTTTAAACTGAGTATTGAAGCGCAAATCACCACTTTGAAGATGGCGAATATCCTCGATGCCATACTTCATCATAACCAGTCGATCGAGCCCAAGACCAAAAGCAAAACCGTTATATTTCTCAGGATCAATATTGCCCGCTTTTAAAACATTGGGGTGAACCATCCCACAGGGAAGAAGTTCTACCCAGCCTGTTTGCTTACACACGGAACAACCTTTCCCATTGCAAATAAGACATTTAATATCCAACTCAAAACCAGGCTCAACAAATGGGAAAAAACCTGGGCGCAAGCGCACCTCAACATCTTTTTTGAAAATCTCTTTAAGGATCGTTTTCATAAAATAAATGAGGTTTCCAACCGAGATATCCTCACCAACCATCATCCCTTCAAGCTGAGTAAAGACCATTTCGTGGGAAGCATCTGTGCGCTCACAACGAAAAACAATTCCGGGAGCGATAAAGCGAAAAGGCGGCTTGCGCGAGAGCATTCCGCGAACTTGAATAGTACTCGTATGAGTGCGCAAAAGATGACCTGACTGCTCAGAATCATTGCCTGATTTATCAAACCAAAACGTATCCTGCATATCTCTAGCAGGGTGATCCGCAGGGATGTTCAAGGCCTCAAAGTTATGAAACTCATCCTCGATATGCGGTCCATCCAATATCTCAAAGCCCATCGACAAAAAGACATCTTCAATTTCACGTTGAATCAAGTTTCGCGGATGATAAGCACCAGCAAACTGATCAAGCGCTAAATCTCGTTCTAGCAGAGAAGTATCAATCTTTTTTGAGGCCAATTTCTGGTTGATCTCGTTAATCTCTAGACCTTTAAGCTCCCGATCGAGTCGGTTAAGAAACTTGTCTTTGAGCTCGTTTGCTCTTGGCCCAATTTCTTTTCTTTGCTCTGGAGATACACTCTTAAGCCCCTTGAGAATCTCAGAGAGAGCACCTTTTTTACCCAAATAATAAGACTTGAAATTTAGCAATTCGGCCTGTGTCAATTTGTCAGTATCAGAAGACAAATCGTTAAGCTTAGTTTCAAATTCTTGCTCAAGGTCATTGAGCTGCTGTAGTAGCGGATTAGACATCTTTTTTCACCTTGATCGTATAATAATGAAATCGCGAATAGTGGCGAGAATTCTTTCATAGACGAGCAAATATGGCAATCAACTCATCGCAGTTTAGCTTTTTCAAATCGATCTTTTAGGCCTAAAATAATCTGATTAAACGAAAGGGTATTCATGGATTCAACACATAAATGGGGGCTTTACCTCCTTTTGATCTCAATTGCAGCGCTTCTTTATCTCCCTTTTAACCACCAAATGGAGCTGGTTCACGAAGAGCCGCGAAGAGTTGTCATTGCGCAAAACATGATTGAATCGAAAGATTTTTTTCGTCCACAAATGAACGGGACGCTTTATTTTGCCAAGCCACCGCTTCAAAACTGGATTATTGCAGCCACCGCCGGGCCGCTTTCCCCGATGACGGAGTTTAGCGTGCGTGTCAACACATGGATTGTGGCGATGATCCTTATGCTTTGCGTTTTGGTCGGGACGAGAAGATACCTCTCACTTCCGGTTCAATTTTTCCTTGGCTGCTCAATATTTCTTTCTCCCCATATCGCTTCAAAAATTATTTTGGCCGAAATTGAGATCGCGTTTGTTCTCTTGGTCACCCTCAATATCTGGGTTTGGTGGCTTAAGTATTATCGAGGTGATCGAGGTCTAAAACTTTGGGTCTGGCCCTCTATCATTCTCGGACTTTCCTTCTTGGCCAAAAGAGAACCGGCGATTTTATTTTACTACCTTCCAGTTTGTGCCACTCTTTTTCTTTGGAAAAGGGACTTTAAAACCTTTTTTTCCTGGGGTCATTTTTTTGGACTAGGGGTTTTCTCACTTTTCTTATTGGCCTGGCCGCTACCACTTATCTTCGAAGCAGGTCTTGAGCGCTTCTTACATGATATGAACCAAGAGGTACTTTCTCGCGGCGGTGGATTTGATATTTTGGGGCACATTACTCACTTTATCACTTACCCACTAGAGGTATGGGCGGCGCAAATGCCTTTCAGTGCTGCTCTTCTTTTATTTGCTCTCCCAAAAGTTAGACAAAAAGCGAGGGAGATGTTCTCCGAACATATGATCTTTGCCATGGTCGCAATTGGCGTAAATTTTACTCCTTATCTACTTAAAACAGATATCGCCACACGCTATTTTATGCCCATGCACCCATCTTTTCTTATTTTAAGTGCTTTCGCACTTGAGGCTGCAAGAAGAGCGTATACAAGCAAAAACTTAAACAAGGCCACCATCATCTTTTACGCCATAGGAATACCTTTTTTACTTATTGGCACCTTACTCTTTTGTGCCAACCTCCTCATTGCCCTCGAAGGTATGCAACTAAAAGTGATTCCTTTTAGCTTTACAGAAAATTTTGGGAAGGCCTGGATTAACCCTTACCTTGCTCTCATTCTGTCTATTGCTGCTTTAAGTTCGGTTATTATTCTACATTTCTCAAGGCAGAAGCTGGCAGATAAATATCAGATGAATGTGCCCTTATTTTTTCTTGTATTCGCTCTCACATTTGGAGGTTTTGCTTGGCGAATGAGTGAAATTCAGGCCCTGCTTCCACAAAAGAGTATGAAACTGGATGCCAGAGAACAAATTTGGCCTGCGATTGATCGAATGCATGAGACTGTTCGAGACGCAAACGGTGTTGTTTATATTCCAACTGGTCTTGAAGCAAAACTATGGTTTTATGACCGACACAATATTTTTAAGATAAAATCACTCGACTCAATTATTGAAGAGGCGCTCGATGAAATAGGCTCAGGTATCAAAACAGTTTGGATACTCTACCTCATCCCACAAAATCACTTTGAAAAACAATTAGAAACTTATGTCGAAAAATTGAATAAAAAAGAAATCGAAATGAATTATTTTGTTGAGTTTGATTCCCCTCACAGGAATTATTCCTATCGCTTTTTACGAATTGAAATAAAAAAAGCATCATCCCCAACTTTGCGATAAAGAGAAGGATGATGCTGAATACAAAACAGAATTTGTTCATTCTTTTTAGGTCTTAAACCTATTTAAGTGTGGCCTCAGTCTGCGGCATCGTTGAAAAACTTCCTCCTTTAATTGGTTACGGTAAAAGTCATTCTCCGCGCCAAGGCCTAAAATAAATGTCATTAACAATAAATTTTAGGTCCCCATGAATTTAAGGTCCCAAGATCTCCTCCCTAAAGGTACCGTCACTTCTTCTAGGAGCGCTCCCCACGTCACCTAGACCCGTTAAAAACCCACTGCCCTCACTAACTTGACGACAATGGAAGAAGCCGACCTTTAACCTCGTTTCGGCAGTCCCCCAACCCCTAGGTCGTGGCAAGGTGACACCTGATCACCGAACCTTCCCCGTAGGGCGGAACATTGCTTCGCGCCCTTTCAGCACGCGTCGCCTTTGTCCACGGGTTTTCTCACTCAAAAACTCAAGCAATGGTGGTGTCTTGGTCTTTTCCCATATCCAAAAGACCAGCATCGCATTTGGCTAACAAAATTGATATTAACGCCATGCGCACTCACCACAAAGAAAAAATTAAGATTAAAACGAAAAGTTTTTAACTATCTAAATATAGGAAGATTTAAAGGTAAAAATTTTTTGTGAGTTAGATACAATTGCCAACAAACGGAAGCAGACTATTGAAAAGGTTTTAAAACTTAAAGATTTTGCTTTAACTTTTCGTGAAAGCTTAAAAGCTCATGCAGGTTTACTGTTGAAGTTCCCTTTTTGGCGACGACAACACCTGCTCCACAATTGCCAATCCAGGCGGCCTCCTCAAGTGAAGCCCCTGCAAGTAAGGCCGAGGTTAAAAGAGCAATGGCCGTATCTCCTGCTCCAGAGACATCAAAGACTTCATTGGCCGCAGTTGGAATAAAAGATGGGGATTTTCCCTTTTGCATCAAGGCCATACCGTCACCTCCAAGTGTAATGACGGCCATCTCAAGATCTAATTCAGATATAAAAATCTCAAGCATTCCCGCAATATCGTTCACCTTGTTCTTGTGGCCAAGGCTTTCACATATGATTTTGGCCTCTTTAAGGTTTGGCTTTAAGAGCGTGGCCCCTCGATAAAAAAGAGCATTTGTACTTACACCGGGATCGACTGTGATAATTTTATTATGGGCCTTAGCGTATTGAATGACTTTCTGACAAATCCCTTCACTCAGAGTTCCTTTAGCATAGTCCTCTAAAATAAAAGCATTATAATTAGATGCAAACTCATCAAAGCGCTCAATCAAACGAGACTCAACATCCGCAGCTAATTCACTAGAGTCCTCATAGTCTATGCGACAAATTTGTTGAGTCGAAGTAGTCACGCGCTCTTTATAAATTGTCGGACGGCCTTCATCGCGTACCAACCCCCAAGTACTGAGATCCATATCCTCGATGAGCTCCTCCAAAACATTTCCGTGAATATCTTGTCCTATTACACCACACAGAAGTGAGCGAACTCCTAAGGCCTTCAAATTATCTGAAATGTTTGCGGCCAAGCCTAACTTTGTCCACTCTCTCTGGACTTCCAAAACTGGAACCGGAGCTTCTGGCGAAATTCTTTTAACATCACCAAAGGTATATTTATCAAGGCCGATATCTCCTACCACCATGATCTCACCCATATTTGAAAACTTTTCTGTCACTTCGACGATTCGTTCCTTCGAGATAACCTGAGCTTGTGATGTTGAATTCTTAAAAGTTAAGGCCGTCATAAGTAGGGCTCCATTTCAGAGTAAACGCGTTCTATTGTAATATTTTGCATACAATCGTAATAAGGGCAAGACTCACCGGCACACGACTTTATTTCGGGGCACTGAACGTCGGGTGAAAAAAGCACGGTCTCTTCATTTCTTATAAGTGGTGCCCAGCGCTCCTTGGATTGGACCGGTACCGGCGAATAAATTCCAAAAGTAGGAACTCTTAATAAATTTGCAAGATGCGTAGTTCCCGTACTAGGCCCAAGAAAAAGCCTAGCGCCCTTAAGCATTTGCATATAATCAATCAATCCATTTGTAGAACCATCAATAAAATGTAGTCGCTCATTAAAAGCAGTCGAAAGATTTAATGATTTCCAATAAGACTTCAATTCTTCAATATAAGAAAAGTCTGAAGGAGTCATCGACAGACATATATGAATGTGTAAGTTTTGTTCTAGAATTTTTTTTATGAGTTGAGCATACATATTCATCGGCCAATTTAATGTATGCCCTGTCATTCCAGGATGAATGATAATATAATTAGGCCAAGGTTTCGTCATCGAAGCAAAGGTTTGCTTATAAAGTCGAGACTCACTTGTCGAACCAATATCAAAACAGAGTTGACTTAAACGGGGGTCATAATCCTTTTGCCAATAAGGATAAAACTCTTCTAGTAGTGTTAAATTATAGTGGGATTCATGAAAGGGCGAGGCCGACGAACGCCTTTGTCTCAGACCTCGATTTAAAAATAAAAAGCTAGGCCAACGCGAAACAATTCCTCCACGCCATTTCACTCTTTTCATAAAAGCAAACCAGCTTGGAAGATGGCTTCCTCCCACATAAAGGTAATGATCAATTTTTCGCCCCTTAAAGTTTCGGGTAAGTTGAACATATTGACTTAAAACACTTTGAGATCGATCAAGACACCATACTTCATCTACAAAAGGTGCCGATTCCATTAAATCTTGGACTCGTTGTGAAACTAAAAAAATGACTTTATCTTGAGGTGATTTTTTTTTAATTAGCTCGGCCACAACGAGAGTTAAAACAGTATCGCCAATAGCGTCGGTTCGATTAATGAGCCAGGTTCTAGCTGCGGTCATTACGTCCACTCAATCCCGTGCTTAGCTGCCTGCTCATTTACCTTAAGGCAAACACTCTCTACAATTTCATCAAAGCTCATCTCGCTGGTATCATAATAGAAAGCATCTTCGGCCTGAACGAGAGGAGCTACAGCACGATTTGTGTCTAATTGATCTCTTTTAACGACATCATTAATGACCTGATCGAGAGTCAATTCTTGATTCTTAGAATCACTTTGAATTAATTGCTTAAGTCGTCTTTTGGCACGAACTTCAATCGAGGCCGTAATATAAAACTTGCAAAAGGCATCAGGAAAAACGACAGAACCAATATCCCGTCCCTCCATCACACAAACGACTTCTCTTGCTAATTGTCGCTGAAAGTCTAATAAATACTTTCTGACAACCGAAAGCTGAGAAACTTGAGAGGCCAAGGCCGAAACGTGATGCTCGCGAATTTTCTGAGTTAAATTTTCCCCATTAATTTGAACTAAGCGCTCCTCACTCACCCCATACTCGAGATTTATACTATTTAAAAAATGATCAAGTTCAGGGCCATCGACAAAAGCAATCCCCTTTAGGTCGCAATAATAGGCCAACGAACGATACATCGAACCAGTGTCGATATAAAGAACGTTTAATTTGGCGGCAACGGCCTTGGCCACTGTGGACTTACCACTTCCACTTGGGCCATCAATCGCAATGACGCGCGCGGGACTATCGCCCCGAGATTTAGAATCAGAAGAATTCATAATATGGAAACCCGTGCAAACTTGTTTTGAGTTAATGGGCCATTGTAAGAAAATTTGAACAAGATAACAAAGGGAAGTTTATTTTTTTAATAACTCAAAGCAACAAGATTAATATCATTACGGTAGCTTATCGAGCTTAACCCCTTACTATAGGGCAGCGAACTCATCGCCAGTTCAATCGGGTCATAGGCGGCAAAAAACCTTTCTTGCTCAGAGCGAACTCTAGGATAGGCAGCAAAAGTTAGAGAGTATGGCCTTGGCCGAGACATTAAATCTGTCTGAAATGGGCCAATAAGGTGCCCATAGGCCCGTCTCACCTTATTAAGGTAGAGATTATTAACACCAACAGGTAGTCCATTTCTTAGCCTTCGAATAACTCGAGTCGTCCCCATATTGTAAGCAACTGTGGCCAACCTATAATTGCCATCAAATCGATGAATTAATCGGCGAAGATAAAAAACACCCATTTCAATATTTACATCTGCTCGCCTCAAATAATCAATATCAACCAAGTGAGAAGGCCTTCCAAGCAACTCATAAATATAGGCACCAGTTCCAGGAAGAATCTGCATAAGACCTTGAGCTCGCATATGACTTTCGGCCTGGCTATTAAAGTGACTCTCTGTCCACATAACGGCCAAAACCCAAAATGGATCAACTTGATACTGCTCAGAAAAACCTAGCGCCAAAGGAATATAGGGCTCTAGCCGCGACCTTAATGAGGCGGGTACGGCCGATAATAATAGGTTTTCAAACTCTGACTTAGACAGCTCACTAATTCGATCTAGGTCAACACTTCCAAAAGCACCAAAGCGCAAATGAGTTTGATAGAAGCGATAGTGATCTCTGATTAATGACTCATAGGGAACAGGTCCATAAACATGCGGAAGGCCTTGTGTTTTTGGCATAACAAAACTTGGAGCAGAGGCCTTATCCCCCAATATTTGTCCCGAAAGATAAGAAACAGAAATTCCAAAAGATAAGAATACAAAAGCACGAAAACACTTTTTCAAATTTTTTGAAGCGTGAGAAAAAAACTTCTCTTCGAGCAGACGAACTCCCAAAAGCTCGATGAGGTCGATCGATAGAATATTTGTCGTAACTTTCTTAAACATTGAAAAGCTTCTACCTCCGCTTACATGGAGTCGTAAAGGCACTAGGTAGAAACTTTAAACGCAAAGCTCCAAGAGTCTGAATAAAGATCGCTTTTTGCGACACATTATGCCTTTTACTTTCACAAAATATTGCGCACAATGGGCCAAAATGCTCCCATATAAAGATGACATATTGCAAAGAGAGGAAAAATGAATCGTCTCACGAATGAAAAATCGGCCTACCTACAACAACATGCACAGAACCCAGTTCATTGGTGGCCATATTGCCAAGAAGCACTAGATGAAGCGAAAAAACAAAATAAGCCCATATTCATCTCAATCGGTTACTCTTCATGCCATTGGTGTCACGTCATGGCCGAAGAGTCCTTTCAAGATGAACAGACGGCCCAAATGCTCAACGAATCTTTTATTTGCATAAAAATTGATAAAGAAGAATATCCAGATATTGACCAGTACTATCAAGCTGCTTGTCAGATGTTTATCCAAACTGGCGGCTGGCCTCTCTCGGCATTTACTCTACCAGATATGCGACCTTATTTTGTAGGTACTTACTTTCCACTTCAGCCAAGAGAAAACCTCAACTCTTTTAAAGAAGTCATTCAAGAGCTTAAGCGGGCCTACACAGAAGAAAGAGATAAAGTTGAGGAAAATGTCAAAAGGGTGACAGAGGCGATTGAAAAAGGAGTTCAAGACGATCGAAAAGTTGAATTCCAAGGTCACTTTCCGGCCCCTTCATCTATTCTCGAAGCGATTGATCAATTTGCTGATAAAAAAAATGGTGGCTATGGCCAACCCCCAAAGTTTCCACAGTTCTCATTTTATGAGTGGGCCTGTGAGCAGATGCTTGAAGGTATGGTTGATAAAAAGTTTGGAGAACATATCGTTCAAACTCTTGAACAAATGTTTACAGGTGGAGTTTTCGATCAGGTCAGAGGTGGGATTCACCGCTATAGTACTGATGAAAAATGGATGATTCCTCACTTTGAAAAAATGCTCTATGACCAAGCTGGCCTACTTAGAGTTTTAAGTAAACTCTCCCTACTCTACCCCTCTCCACTTTTTTACGATCATCTAGTCAATACTCTCAACTACCTTGAAAAGGAAATGCTCTCAGAAAATGGATACCTTTTTAGTGCCCAAGATGCTGACAGTGAAGGAGTGGAAGGTCTTTATTTCACATATACCTGTGAGGAATTTGAAGATCTATTAACCAGCTCAAAAAATCAGTTGAGTGAAGGTGAAGAAGATCTTGGATTAGAAGATAAAGTTGAGCAAATCAAATCGTGGTTTCAAGTTACAGAAAAAGGAAACTTTGAAAGAGGCCTAAATATTATTGGTCTCAATCTCGACAAAAAAGAAGAAATCTTCACTGAGCAAGGCTGGAAAATTGTAAGAAAAGTTCGCCAGCTCCTACTTGAAGAAAGAAAGCGAAGAATCCCACCTGCAACTGACAATAAGGGAGTTGCAAGTTGGAACTTTATGCTTATCAGCTCACTTGTTGATGTTATGCAATTTTGTCGAATCGAGAGCATTCGCCACCAAGCATCGGGTCTGTTTAATAAATTATTAGAAGGAAATTATAAAACCTTTATTCTTCAAAGAACTGATGAGAATGAGCAAAAGCAATCGAGCTTACGACATACGACGACTCAAGAAATTTCAATTCCTTACTTGGAAGACTATGTCACTTTTGCCGATATGCAGCTGAGAGTTTATGAAATTACAGGAAACCCAAACTTTAAAGACAATTTCAAAGAAAGCCTAAATTTGATTACTCAAAAGTTTATCGATACAGAAGGTAAGGTACGTACTCGTGCGATTGAAACACCTATGCCTGTTCCCTACCCAAATCAAGTAGCAAGTTTTTTTGATGCATCCTTTAGATCGAGTGTCGCATCTCTTGTTGGACTCGTAAGAAGGGCAAGAGTACTTTTCAAAGACGAAAACTTAGGTAAAGAGATCAATTTTCTTATCGAAGAATTTAAAAACTCGACGCTTAAAAATCCAATTGCATCGGGAGAGGCCTTAAGAGCTTTAACTTATCCTGATCAGGCTTACCGAACCATTAATATTCCTAGGAAGTGGTTAACTGAGCCAAAGTTTTTAGATTTTATTCCTTATTTTCTTCCACGTTTTATTCTCAATTACCACGAAGATGAAACCCGTGAAGATTGGGAGATCTGTTCAATTGCTACATGTGAGATGAATGGAAAAACTCTCGATGAGTTTATTAAAACTCTAACGCCACCAAAGCCTAAGGAATAACTTCTATGAGTCAGTCTTTTTATCAACTGCAAAACACTTCGGGAGACTTGCTTCAAGGTGTGACCATCGTTGATTTATCTCATCGCCTGCCAGGACCTTACGCAGGCATGATCTTGGCCAACCTTGGAGCAAAAGTTATAAAGATTGAAGATAAAAAATTTCAAGACCCATTTAACTCTGAAAGTGGACCTTTTGCTCAAGATAAGAGCTTTAAAGATTGGTATCGGCAACTAAACAAAAGCAAAGATGTTCATAGGATAGACTTCAATTGCGATGAAGATATATTAGAACTCAAAAGAACAGTGCGAGGAAGTGACGCTATCATTATGGGCCTTCCTTGGAAGGTACAACAAAAACTGGGAATAACACCAGATGAGCTCAAGCACATGGCACCGCTCGTTTATATAGATGCTCAGGCCGCAAAGCATGAAGAACAGAGTTATGGCATGCACGACCTCAATGCTCTTGCTCAAACTGGCCTACTAAAACTTCATCTTCAGTCTCAGGCCAAAGAAAATAAAGTAACTCCCCCCTTCCTTCCTTTTGCAGGTCTTGGTTTGGGACATACTATGGCCACCTCACTTCTAGCTGCCATGGTGAGGTCTCGAAAAAGTAATGAGTTTATTCAGCTCACCTGCTTTCTCAAAGAAAGTGCAGATATGCTTTATAGTCCTTTCTACTCGCAAGAATTGCAGGAGCAAGCTCAAAAAGACTTTCTTCACACTGGGCGCTACCCTTGCTATGGGATCTATTTTAGTCAAGACGGAAAGGCCTTTGCTCTGGCCGCCGTTGAAGAAAGGCTTTGGATAAAATTTTGCGAGA
>SKIL01000160.1 GCA_007116425.1 Bacteriovoracaceae bacterium
AGCGTGGTCTCCCTTTTAAATTTATTGGAGAAGATTCTCACTTAGATGCACTAAAAACCGATGAAAAACGTGACCTTTTTGGTGGAGATCGCTGTGCTGGAGAGTTGGCCCCATTACTTGCAGCAAGTCGTGGGTTACTAGACTTGAGCGGTTGCGATAGTCATTTTGATTTTCCACTAATGGCCCTTCAAACTCTTAGTTGTGGCAGGCCTGTCGTTGGACTCGAGAGTGATCTAAAAAGAGAGTTTTTAAGTGATAAGGGAGTATTTTGGATTACGGATACTATCTCGTTTAACCAACTTTCTGTTGATGAAAAACTTGATCTTATTTCAAAGTCTTTAGACAATTTAGACTCTAGTTTCGAAAATATTGATTCTGAGTCTCTACACAAGCAAGTTAATCGTTTTCACCCGGCGGGCTTTTATGGTCACTTAAAGCGTTTGAAGTCTGGCCTAAGTAAAAGTGGATAGCTACTATATCACACAAGTATTGCATTGAGTTTGTTTGTGAAGCAGAATTAAATTTATTTTATTAGTTATGAAAGGAAGCTTATGAAAAAACAGGTTGAAATTTTTTCGAGAGGAGATGTGGTTAAACTTCAAAGCCAGATTAACGAGTTTCTCGTTCAGCTAGAAGATCGAGAAATGGAAGTCTTCGATATAAAATTCACTTCATCGGAAACCGATGATGGTGAACCCGTTTATGCATGCATGATTATTTATACTCAAAAAGCTACCTCTTGATTTTACCGATCTTTTAGTAAGTGGAGGCGGGCCCTCTTGATCTATCTTTTTTGTATTTTTTATGTGAGTTGTTACTGTCCGTGATAGATTGATTTAAGTTGGAAACAGAAATCTGGGATGGGTCAATATTAAAAACGTATTCAACGTGAGAGTCCGTTGTCGAACTCGCCATAAAGTTTCCATCCAAACTTATAAGCAAGCTGAAGGTGAAAAGCTTAAAGTAAAAGCCAATTGATTTTAGTTGTGAGTTTTTACTGTTCATATTCTGACTATTATAGTCGGTATTTCTTGTTTTTTATTTATACTTTTTTTAAAAAACTTCGTATTTTTTGATTACCAAAAGGTAAGTCGCTGAAAATTAAGACATTTCGAGTCCTGTATAAAAAAGTCTTTAGGCCATTGCTTAAGAGCAAGGGGAAATTAATCCCATGATTTATTGGCATCCGTTTGGGGTTATAATTTACTGAGAGAGGTGAATCTTATCAAAGGAAGGTAAATATGTACGAAAAGCTCACCACTGAGAGACGTCAGTTAAATCGCGATCATGCGACCAAGTTTTTGCGTAAGAAGGGCTATGTTCCGGGTGTAATTTATGGAAAAGGGCTTGAGTCACTGCCTATTATGGTACCAGGAAATAAGCTGCATAAGTTTTTAGAGTCATCGGGTAGGGTTTTTGAAGTACAAGTTGGGGGAGATCAGACTTATTTGGTAAACCTCGATAATATCCAATGGGACCATTTGGGAAATCAGGCACTTCATGTCGCTTTTCATAAGCTAGAGGCGGGTAAGAAAACTCGAGTGACCCTACCAATTCATTATGTTGGTGTTTCAAAAGGTCATAAGCTAGAAGGTGGAATTATTCATCAATCTTATAATGAAATAGAGGTTGAAGGGTTGCCAAAGGATATGCCAGATTTTATTGAAGTTGATATCTCAGATCTAGATATTAACTCTTCACTTCACTTATCTGATATTCATCCACCTCAAGGCTGTTCTTGGTACGGCCTAGAACCAGAAGTGGTTCTCGTTTCTTGTCAGCCTCCTAAGGCCGAAAAAGTTGAAGAGGCAACTTCTCCTGAGGATACTCCTGTTGTCGGCGAAGATGTTGTTGCAGCTGATTCGACTGAAGGTGATGGAGAGATCAAAGAGAGCGCTTCATAACTAAAAGTTCTATAGTTTCATCAAATTAGGCCCCACTTATTTGTGGGGCTTTTTTATTAGTTTTCTCCGACTCCTCTTGGTCCAGGAATAATAGGAGAGGGGTATCTCTCTTCAGGAGGTTGGTGATAAAACTGATAATTGTTTCTCAATCGGTCTCCAGAAGGAAAGCCGTAGTCCATAGGCAGGTCATTCCAGCCAAATCTATTTACTGAAATATTTCTGTGTCCAAAATTATTTGGTCCAAAAATTTCTTCAATTTTTGAAAGTGCATCTTGCTGAACCTGGCGTTTGATATCGTCATTTGGCTCTTTTAGGTAGTTCCAGCATGCTCCACCAAACAAGATGGCCGTTAGCATACACTTTCTTCGCAGCTCATCTAAGGGATAGGATTTATAGTATTCGAATTGGGCCGTCTTAAAATAGTCATCAACAATTGTTGCTTCATACTTTACTCTTACTGTTGAACAGGAGGCGAGTAAAAGACCAATGATTATAAGTTTGCTTGATTTGCAAAGATAGGATTGGTAATTAAACATCTAAAACCCTTTCAGTTTAAATTTTAGCTACTTAGTTTATAATAAGCTAATTCTATTGGCCGGTAAAGGTGAGAGTTTACTAGACACTTAATCTTGATCTAAGGCAGTTGATAAGATTTACATTAGGTCTAGTCTTATAACGATCTTTGCAAAAACTTAGTGCTTCCATTCCAAATTCTTGACAACTCTTTTGTTCGCTCCATTTTGGATGATCTTCGTGCTGTATACAGAAGTAATCAACATTTTGAATGGCCTCAATTCTTAGCTGCTCACTAATACTTCGCTTTTTAAAGGGTTCCTGGACTTGTACCTCTTGAGATACCTGAGGTTGTGGTGGAGTACTTTGAAGCTCTTTTTCTCTTCTCCTTCTCTGTGCTTGTCTTTCTTGCTCTATAAGTCTTTGCCTTCTTTCTTCAATAAGCTGTGGATTCTGTTGATCTAATATTCTCATTTGTTCATAGGCTTCAATCGCGCGCTGCCTTTCAAGATCAACGATGGAGTCGTTTTCTATTTGAGAAAATTCTCTTTCAATTGAATCGGAAAATTTCCCAGGGCTTCGGGGTTTCAACTGCTCAAACCTTTGCCCATCTTCTGAACGCAACTGGCCTGGCCGCTTGTTTGAAGTTAGTGAACAGGCCGACATTAAGGTAAAGCTTAAAATGATACAGATATTGGAGGCAGTTAAATGCCAAAGCTTAGGGGTATGTTTACGTTTTTGTTTTATTTCTCTCACATCTTAATTTTAACTTATTTTTTGATCTTTGTTGAAATTTTCTAATTATGATCTTGTATCTAAGTTGATATTTAAGTGACTAATATTACAAAGTATTTCGTTTTGCTAAGTTCATTGTGGTAAAGCTTGACTGAAACGATCCGATAAGTAGTTATCACATTATTTGAGGTATTTAATGAGTTTGAGAAATATTATACCGGGCCATCTGTACATCCTTTCCAATGATTTTGAAGAAAATGAAATGGTGACGATCACAAAATCTATTATGCCACCAGATCAATATATTAAATTATTAAATGACGAAGAAAAAAGTAATAAGTGGATTATTTCAAAACCTTCAAGAGTGCTGTTTCACAAGTATCTAGAAAATTGTTCCTTAGTGGAAAGTCGTGCTCATGAATTTTTAGTTCAGAATGGATTTTGCGGTGGAGCGCCTAAAGATTATCAAGTTTCTCTGGAGTCTGCTGTTTTCCTCTTGGAAAGTATCATTTATGAGAAAAACTTAAAATCGTCCTATCTTCTTGAAAAGATAAAACACACAAATGTATTTCCTGAGGAGGGGTGTAATTATCACTTACTAGGACAGATCTTTAATGGAACGTATGGAAAAGCGAAGGCGGAAATTAACTCATACCAAATTGATCCAATAGTCGCTTTTTACTGTTTTAAGCGAGGAGCAGGTTTAGGTGATGAGAAATGTTTTCCAGAGTTAGCATTTTGCTATGAGCATGGTATTGGCAGGCCAATTGATCTCGGTTTTGCAGTTGAGTATTACAGGCAAACATTTGCATTAAACCCAATAAAAGGTGTAAATGGGCTCTTTAGAGTTTTCTTAAAGAGCGGCGAGGTTTTAAAGGCCGCGGGAATTGTAGAGAACTTTATTAATTATTGTGATTTGCATTCACTTGAAAGCTTTAATGTTGATTCAGACTCATCTGAAGATCACATTGTGCAAAGAGTTTTAGATGGGCATAGAGATTTTGTAAGAGCTTTGTCTGGAGTTTTAATCGATTGCCTTCGATTTCATGGTGACTGGGATATTCTGAGTGGCTACCGTGATGTTTTTGAAGAGTTTTCTTTTTCACTAAAGGGGCACTTTGAAAAAGAGCTAAGATTTCTAAATGAATCTAAGTTTTTTGATATCGCTCAGGATATTGAGGATTGTATTCAGCGTTTTGATCATTTTATTGATAGTGATTTAGATAAGACGGGAACTTAGCTTAATAAAAATTTCCAAATAATATAACTTCCTTGTAGAATAGTTTTGTAACAGATGAAACTCATAATGGAGGTGCACTGTGAGAAGCTATATCTCAGGTGTCGGTTCTTTTTTGCCACCAAAAGTTGTAACAAATTTTGATCTTGAAGAGATGATGAATACGTCTGATGAATGGATTCAGCAAAGAACCGGTATCGTTCAAAGGCGTTGGGTTGATGAAAATACCTCGACAAGTGACCTGGCCTATGAAGCCTCTATAAAAGCAATTGAGAATGCAAAAATAGATAAGTCTGAAATTGATATGATCATTTTTGCAACATTAAGTCCTGATCATGACTTTCCTGGAACAGGCTGCTTTCTTCAGCATAAACTTGGTCTGGGGGAAGTGACAGTGTTGGATATCCGTCAACAGTGTAGTGGTTTTTTATATGGTCTAAGTATTGCTGATAAGTTTATTCGCTCTGGTGAGCATAAACATATTCTTCTCGTCGGTGCTGAAGTCCACTCGAAGGGACTAGATAAAACACCAAGGGGGAGGGACGTAGGTGTTTTATTTGGAGATGGTGCTGGGGCCGTAATTGTTTCCTCCACCGCCATTACAGATACAGAAACACAGGCCCATATTTTAAATACAGCATTATATGCCGATGGAGCTCATGCAAAAGAGTTGTGGTTGCCGGCCCCTTCAAATGCTATGGGTGCTGAGCGGATGTCTCAAAAAATGCTCGACGAGGGTCTTCATTATCCGCAAATGAATGGTCGTAACGTTTTTATTCATGCAACAAAGAAAATGTCTGAATGTTTAGCAGGGGTGGTTACTAAATCTGGATATCAATTAAAGGACATCGATATCTTTTTGTTCCATCAGGCAAATATGCGTATCAATATGAAAGTTGCCGAGCTGTTAGGTATTGATGAATCTAAAGTTTTTAACACAATTCAGGACTTTGGAAATACAACCGCAGCAACAATTCCAATTGGAATGGACTGCGCGATTAAGAAAGGTGTATTGAAAAAGGGGATGCTTGTTGGGTCTGCAGCTTTTGGTGCAGGTTTTACTTGGGCCGCGAGTGTATGGCGCTATTAAAAATCAAGTCAGTTTATTGTCTGTGTAGTCAATGATCGCCTGTCTAAAGCCTAAGACGTTCTTGTCACTGAGCTGGGTAAGTAGGTCTTGGCGATGCGGTAGAATATCGTAAAGTAAATGCTCCATAGAAAATTGAATCGCCTGCATGCCTAAGTAAAGCTTGATAAAGAATTCAAGGTCTGCCTTTTTGTATGAAGGGATAATCTCATCAACATCTGGATGATTTTCACAGCACTCACAGCCTGGACAAACTCCATTGTTTTTTAAGTACTCAAAGTGGAAGTGAGTCTGTCTGGCTATGATCTCTTCGCGCTCCTTACCACCCTCTGAAAACCGGTCAATGAGATCAATGGCATATTCAGGATTATCCTTCATGGTTAAAAAGAGTTGTTCGTAGAAGGTCGCATATATAGAAGTAAATATAATGTCTTCCACAAGGTAGTCTAAGAGTTCTCGATCTGAGTTTGCCGTTTTTTCTAGTTCTTCAAGAGAGTTTAATGCAAGTAAGAAAGGGAATTGAGACTCACCTTCTAAGCGCATAAAAAATGGAAAAAAAGGATTTGTTTCTGGGCGAGACTGATTTTGTGACTTTAAACTCTTTTTTAATTTATCCATTAATCCCATATTCTTCTCGATTTATAAAATTCAGGTTTCTTTATTTAGATTCTAAATCAAAAATGACAGGAAATAAAATTATTCAGTTTTGTTCGTGACCGATTTTCCATCAGGGTTTTTTATGACATCTTCTAATTGAAGGCCGGTATGATCTTTAATTGATTTGGCCAAAAACATAATAATCGCCATAACCATAACCATCATGGGAAGGGTGATGACTGGAAAGCTTAAAAAGGTCATTCTTCCGAGGCTTTCATTAAAAACGGCCGTGCCAGGCTCACCTTCTAAGATCATTTCGGCCAAAACATAGTTAAGTACAGCTGAAATGAAGAAAGTAATAGAGAGAAAAAAGTTTGAACGCACCATTTGCTTTTCGAACAACCCAGGATGGCCATTGTCTTTAAAAGCTTGATCAATTTTGTCTAGCTCCATGACTTGCTTGAGAAATAATCGTACGAGGGGCTTACCCATAAGGCCTGAGATGATTATCGCTATTCCCATAATGGCCGGAATGGCCGTTTCTTTTATGACCATCCAGTCACGACTTAGTTTTAAAAGGCCAATGCCACCAGTTAGAAGGACACTAATTAACCCAATTATGGAAAAGAAATTTGTTTTTTTTCTTCTGATATAATCGTAAAGGCCGTATGAAATTGGAAAAGCAAGAGCAATAATGAGTCCCCAAACATGGCCAAGATACTCGTCAGAGCTGAATTTAATCATAATGACCGACGGGATAATGACGTTTAGACCAAGGTTAAGCCATGGATTTTCTTGGCGTTGATGTTCTTGTGATTGTGAGCTCATCGTTCCATTCTAGTTTAGTTTTTAGCTTTAGTCTTTCAAAAAAAGAGTTTTAGTCAATTGTTTTAATATTTTCTTACAAAAAGAATTTCCGCTTTTCATCTTATATTTTTTAGGAGGTAATGGCCTTTAGGAATTAAAATCCAGTCGAATATTAACACATGTCAAGGAAGATGTGATGAATGCAAAAAGACTCTTACTTTCGTTTATTCTTTTCGTCTCTGCGTTCTCTCTGAGTGCGCAGGAGTACAATGGTTACATTGTAAAATTTCATTCTGATAAGGCCATGGAGATGGCGTTTGATGATATTAAAAATCTTGGGGAGGTCAGACCTCTGAACCTAAGTTTTGGACCATTTGCTCAAGTCGATATTGATGCTAAAAGTCTTGAGCACGTTAAATCAATGCCTGGAGTGGCCTATATTGAGCCAAATTGGATTGTCACGCTTGATAATACCCTTGCTGAGCTTGAGGAAGAGTATTTTGATAAGGCCGTTAATGAGCCAAGTTTTGATCAGCAATGGGGACTTCGCAATGATGGACGCAACTCAGGTTCTTGGTGGCGACGCGGAAGAGAAGGTGAAGACGTTAATGCTCTTCAGGCCTGGGAACTTGCAAAAGGTGATAGAGAAATTATCATAGCAGTGATTGATACTGGAATTGATTACACTCACGAAGACCTTGCTGAAAACATGTGGACAAATGAAGAAGGTCACTTCGGTTATAACTTCGTTAATGATACCCCTGATCCGATGGACGGTAATGGGCACGGAACTCACTGTGCTGGTGTAATTGGTGCTGCTCACAATGGAGTTGGGATTGCTGGTATGATGGCAGATGTTCGAATGATGGCACTTAAGTTCCTTTCAGATAGCGGAAGAGGTGATACTGCTGGGGCAATCCAGTCGATTGATTATGCTATTCAAAATGGTGCACATATTATGTCAAATTCTTGGGGTGGAGGAGGATTCTCAGAAGCTCTTAAAGAGGTGATTGAACTAGCAAATGATCATGGAATTGTTTTTGTAGCGGCAGCAGGAAACAGCAATGCTAACACGGACAATCGCCCAATGTACCCTGCTGGATACGATGTAGAAAATATTATTTCAGTAGGAGCGATGGACGGAAGAGGAAATCGATCAAGTTTTTCAAATTATGGGGCCAACTCTGTGCATGTTTTTGCTCCTGGGTCTAACATCTACTCAACAGTTCAAAATAATAGATATAGAAATCTATCGGGAACATCAATGGCCGCACCATTTGTTTCTGGAGCTATTGGATTATTACTTGAATCTGAGAGAAACCTTTCGCCTGTTGAAATTAGAGAGCGAGTTATGGATACAGCTGTAAGAACAGAATACCTTGGTGATGATGTTTCTCTTTCAGGCAGACTTGATACGCACCGCCTTTTAACAAACCAAATCGACTAGGTTTTCTAAGTAAAGTTTTCAAGAAAGAGAGAGGCCTCATGGTCTCTCTTTTTTTGTAAATGAATAAGAGTAAGATGGCTTCCATTAATCGTTAGGTTTGCAAAAACGAGATAGCAATATACACGATCTTTATAGAGATCTAAAATAACACTCTCTGTATGGTACTTAAGACTCTCATCTAGATTTAATTTTTCTAATACCGGACCCAACTCTTCTTTATTATTAAAAATTGTTTGAATGTCACAGTTAATTAATTTTTTGCGAGGATACTTTAAAATCGCAAGGGCCGCTTGGTTCACGTCAACGATTTGATTATTATCGGTATCGAAAATAAGCGTCGCACATGGTGAGCTTTCAAATAAAAGGTTAAACCTATCTCTTTGTTGCTTGATTCGATACTTTTCTCTACCGTGAAGAGAGGCAAGTATTACACTAATTACCAAAATAAATAGGATACCTTTAACCGTTTGATACAAAGTTTGTTGCTCTTGAGGGACAAAGTGGTGAACGAGAAAATCTGTACCAATAATCCAGAAAATACAAATGAGGGCCGTGACAGTAAAAGCATAGGGATCGAAGAATTTTTTCAAATTTGAATGAGACTTATTTATGTTCATAGGGAGGAGTATAGCGATATTTATAGCAATTTAAATAGTATTTATGTAAAAAAAGCTTAAGGTCTTTAAAATCAGTTGGTTGTTTTAAATGAAGCAGTAGTTTATGACTCTATGCTCCAGTCAAAGCTGAAGTCGATAGCACCTTCGTCAATGAGTACCTTGTGAACTTCTTTAGACCATTCTTTTTTACTTGGATTCCATCTGAAGCCTGATTTTGCAACTCTGTTTTTGAGCACATTAAATTGATCAACTTCATTTGGATCTTTCCAGTTTGGAGCACGTAACTTGGCAATGATTTTTACTTTTGGACTTTCGGCAAGTTTGACTATCTCCTGAAAGTCATAATTCATGGCTATTTTGAACATTGAGAGTACATCTGTAACGGCCCTATGAGGGAAGGGATTGATGAATCCATGGGCGTGCTCTAGACTTGCCATATTTCTTAGGTGGAATTTTTTGGGATAGATAATATCTCGTGCCGTATCAATCCAAACTTTTTCGGGCATCTCTAGGCCGTGGCGCTTAAACATGGCGCCAAGCATGGGAATGTCATAATTGATACCATTGTGTGCCATTATATAGTCGGCGCGCTTCATAAATCCTTGAAGATTTTTAAGTAAAAGATGAGTATGGTCTTTTTTAAGACCCCAATCTCTCAACATTTCATCATCAATACCAGTGAGATCTTTGACTTCATCGGAGATAGGTAGTCTGTCGGCCTCGTCAATAAGTTCGCTGAGGATTTGTAGTGGGGCATGCTTTTTAAAATCCCAAAGTACAGCTCCAACTTCAATCACTCGATCAACTGCTAGATTGAGACCTCTCTCAAGTAAGTTTTCGTTAATACCTTCAAGGTCAATACCTAAGACCAGATATCCTTTTGACATGCTGCAAACCTTTTTCTTTATTATTAACAGCTTCAACCTAGCATGCCCAAAACTAGTTGGGTATGATGTAGTTCAAATTTGTGACTTTAGGTGGATTTTTTTCGTAAATTTGACATTGTAGAGACAATTAATTGTGAACTTTGAGCGAAAATAAATTTGGAGATATTGTGGGCCGAGTTAGAAATTCTTTAAATTTATATATTACACTGATTGTCACGGCCGTTGCGATGGCCTTTTCACTTGGCTATTTCACATTATTTATTCAGGGCTCAAACTCGGCAACACAAGATGATGTATTAAGAATTAATCAAATTAAATTAGAATTTTTAAAAGAACAAAACCCTATAACTTCAATTAATTTCAATTCGATTTATTATAGCCGAAGTCACTTTCAGCTATTAGATCCAATTTATATTATGCCCCAAGGCGGAGCACCAACGACTGGTCGGCACGATCAATACTCTTCTAATCGCGATTGCTTTGAAAATCTGACAGAGCTTTTAAATCGCTCGAATTTTCAAAAAGTTTGGATATGGGAAGAGTTTAGGTGTGGAAAAAGATTTCAATTACCACGAAACTTTTTTCAGCAGGCGCCTTTCATTCACCCTTCGGGAAAAAGTTATGCCTTACTCGCCTTCGAATCTAAGCGTAAAAACTTTGATTCGAGAGAGTGGGTTATTGCTAACCTTCCTTTTTTTCATGTGACAGAGTTCAACCGAATCACTTCTCAAGTCGGTAGTTTAGATGGCTTTTGGGGCATATTGGAAAAGCTCAGCTATGAGGACCTATCTGCTTTGGCCACGGGACAGGACACTATTTTGACTCGGGACTATCTCTTTTCACGAGTTCAGTACCCAGACTTTTATTTTATTTTTGAGTATCGAGTTTTTTCTAGGCAGGATTTAGAAAACTTCCTAAAAGGAACTCGCTACTATTTGCATGAATATGAAATTGGTGAAAGCTGTTTTTATAGAGATGGCCAACTTTGCTGGGATTATAATGCTAAACACTTCCTTTCGATTGTTAATAGAGGTAGTTTAGTTTTTCTGATTGGTTTTTTGATAATTATTATTTTATTGATTCGACTGATTATTGTTAAGCTTAAAAATCAAAGAGTTGAAGATGAGCGTCGTCGTTTGGCCCTACAAGTATTAACTCACGAGTTTAGAACACCTATTGCGAGTATGCTTTTAATGATGGAGAGGCTTTTTAAGCGAATAGATGATTTTGATGATGAAATGCAAGAGGCGATTCTTCACTTGTCAGCAGATGTTTATAGGCTACAAAGATTAACTGAAACTTCAAGAAATTATCTGCGTGTTCAAAAAGGAAAAGGAGTTGTGAGTTTCAATTTTGAGAAGTTGGACTCTTTGAACACTTTTATTGAAGATCAAATCTATGTTCACACTGAAAAGTATGGTGAAGACAAAGTTCAGTTTACTCCTCTTGAAGAGGATGAAGAGTTTGTATTAGATCCTTATTGGCTTGGGATTTGTTTCAAAAATATTTTAAATAATGCTGTTGACCACGGTGATTTTCCTATTAGGATTTATATGGATTATAATCCAGATACTTCTTTAACAATAACTGTTGAGGACCGCGGTGAATGTAATTTTACAGACCTCAATGAAATGACAGAAGAGTTTATAAAAGGGACGAAGAGTGAAGGAACTGGTCTAGGGCTTAATATTGTAAAAAAGGTAATGGAAGATATGGGCGGTAGCTTAAGTTTTCAACCGAACCCAACGCGCTTTAGCTTAACTGTAAAAAAACCACGTCAGAAGAATTAACAGGAGATAAAAATGAATAAAATACTTTTGGTTGAAGATGATCAAAACTTAGGGGCGAATTTAAAGCGTTTTTTAAGTGATGAAGGTTATGATGTAACTTTGGCCACAACTCTCGACGAAGGGAAAAGTGTTTTTTTTGACTCTGGTGACGGGAGTTTATTCAGTCTTGTGATTTTAGATTGGATGCTTCCTGACGGACAGGGGATTGATTTTTTAAATCAAATGCGATCTCAATCACGAAGAACTCCTGTTATTATGCTAACAGCACGTACAGAACTAATTGATAAAGTTATTGGGCTTGAGTCTGGAGCAAATGATTATGTGACAAAACCATTTGAGCCAAGAGAACTTGTTGCTAGGGTTCGAGCTCAGTTGAGAGGCGCCCAAGGGCCAAAAGGCAAGCCTGAGTCTGAAAAAGACGAACCAATTGAAAGCTATAAAATCGGAGACCTTCACTTAGACTATGCCACTAGGGAAGTCTTTTTTGAGGGCAAGAAAATTGAAATGACGAAAATGGAGTACGACTTCCTGAGGTTGTTGGCCGAAAACCCTAATCGCGCTTTTTCTCGAGAGGAGATTTTAAATAAAGTTTGGGGCTATGAAAACTTCCCTTCAACAAGAACTGTTGATACCCACGTTTTACAAATTAGACAAAAACTTAGGGATGAGTTGATTGAGACGGTTAGAGGTATTGGTTACCGGTTTCGATGGGTTGATAAAAAGTAAACTTATTTACTCGATCTTTGACAGCGAGTTTTCTGTTTTTTGACAAAAGTTTTTTGTGTTTCATTTAGGATGAATTAAGTGGAGTCTTAAGTGTTTACTAGTAAGAAACTATGTTTAAATTTTTTAGTCTTAAATCTCAGTGTGATATTTCTTATTGCCTGCAGTAAGCATGATTATTCTGATCGAATAGAAGAGGTTTTAAGATCAAACCCTGAGATGGTTCTAAAGGCGATTGAAGATAATCCTATCGACTTTATTCAAGCAATTCAACAAGCCGCGGACTATTCAAGAGATGAGCTTTTAAAACGACAGGTAAAAGAGGAGAGAAAAAGAGTTCGCTACTATATTAATAATCCAATCAAGCCGCGATTGAGAGGGGATGAGGGACATATCGGATATTTTAATTCTGGCGTTCAAATTGTTGTCTTTTCTGATTTTCAATGTCCATATAGCGCAAGAGGCTTTGAAAATATTCAAAAGCTTATGGGGCAGTCCGATGTTGGCGATATCACCTATATCCTAAAACATAATCCGTTAAACTTTCATTCGGAGGCACTTATCGCTGCGAAATACTTTGAGGCCATTCGTTTAAAGTCTAATGATAAAGCTATAAGTTTTCATAATTATTTATTTAATAATCATGATGGCTTTAGAAGGGGGAGGGCCTTCTTGAGCGAGGCCGTAGAACATGTCGGTCTAACTGTTTATGTTGTCGAAGAGTTAATTGATAAAAACCCCAAGATTTACCAGCGTGTTCGAGAAGATATACAGGAAGCTAAAGACTTCGGTTTTGATGGTACTCCTGTATTTGTTGTCAATGGAGTGGTTTTAGAAGGAGCTCGAGACGTTGATCATTACGCTAAAATTATTGAGAAACTAAGAGAGCATAAGAAGTCAGGCCCTTCAACTCAAATTTCTCAGAATTAAATAAGACTTTCTAACCACTCTCTAACACTCCAAAGGGTTTCAATATCTATCTCGTGACCACCATCAAATTCGTGCCATTTGATATTGCTACCTTGGTTTAGAAGGGTTTCATAAAGCTCTAGGCTTTCACTAAAGGGAAGAACTTCATCATTTCTGCCATGGCCTAAAAGAAAGGGCGGACAGCTCGTAAGTACTTTTTCCTTAATTCTTTGCTTCTTCCAAAAGTTCGTGGGGATCAAAGAGCGGGGAGAAAGGGCCATAAATCCTCCAAGCTCTTCACTTTCAGTCAGCCATGTATTTATTGCCATTGTTGCACCTTGAGAAAAACCACCGACAATTATGTCTGAGGGCTTTACAGCGTAGGCTTTGATAAGTTGAGAAATGATTTTATTGATTTCATTTTGAGCAAGATCTAAATCTGGATGCGGACTATTAAAGGGGTACTCATACCAAGAGTATCCTGTCATAAACACTGAATTTGCACTATTGGGCCCATTTAATAATAAGTAG
>SKIL01000339.1 GCA_007116425.1 Bacteriovoracaceae bacterium
AAAAAGTTCAAATTCCTTAATAATTATGACATATGACTCTTTTTTTCTTATTGTAAGAAAAAGGATTATTCATGTTATTTTCTAGCACCAAATCTGACTGGTTTGGTAACGTTCGCCGTGATCTTATAGCAGGTCTTGTTGTTGCACTCGCTCTTATTCCTGAGGCCATTGCCTTTTCAATTCTTGCTGGAGTCGATCCCAGAGTAGGTCTTTACGCTTCTTTTTGTATCGCTGTAATTATTTCTTTTGTTGGTGGAAGACCCGGGATGATTTCTGCAGCGACAGGTGCGATGGCGCTTTTAATAGTCAGTTTAGTGAGAAGTCATGGTCTTGATTATTTGTTGGCCGTAACGGTTTTAACCGGAATTTTTCAAGTTATTGCAGGCTATTTAAAGTTAGGGAATATGATGAGCTTCATCTCACAATCTGTTATGACAGGATTTGTGAACGCTCTAGCAATCCTCATCTTTTTGGCCCAATTACCAGAATTGCAAAATGTTTCATATTATGTCTATGCGATGACACTCTTAGGACTTGGGATTATTTATCTTTTTCCCTTGATCCCTAAAGTTGGAAAAGTAATTCCCTCTCCACTCATTTGCATTCTTGTATTGACTCTTATTTCTCAGCTTTTAGGGTTTGATATAAGAACAGTTGGAAATATGGGTGAGCTTCCTGACTCACTTCCATTTTTTGTGATTCCAGACTTTCCTCTTAATATGGAGAGTTTGATGATTATCCTTCCATATGCTGTTGCTCTAACACTTGTTGGTCTACTTGAGTCTTTAATGACTGCTTCGATTGTGGATGAATTGACAGACACTAAGAGTGATAAAAATCGAGAGTGTAAAGGTCAAGGTATTGCAAATATCATTACAGGTTTTTTTGGTGGAATGGCCGGCTGTGCGATGATTGGACAATCTGTGATTAACGTAAAGTCTGGAGGTCGAGGTCGGCTCTCAACACTTAGTGCTGGTATATTTCTAATGCTAATGATTGTATTTTTAAGTGATTTTTTAAAAATTATACCAATGGCCGCATTAGTTGCAGTTATGATCATGGTCTCTATTGGGACATTTAATTGGAATTCAATAAAGTCAATTAATAAATATCCGCTTTCTACGAATATTGTTATGATTACAACTGTTGGAGTCGTTGTTTGGACACATAACCTAGCTTATGGTGTTCTAATCGGTGTGATTTTGTCGGCATTATTTTTTGCAAACAAAATATCTCATTTTTTACTTGTGACGTCTGATGTTGATGAGAAAAATAATTGTCGTACATATGTCGTAAAAGGACAGGTTTTCTTTAATTCTGCAGAGCGCTTTATTGATATGTTTAACTTTAAAGAAGCAATTGAAAATGTTGTCATTGATGTCAGTCAAGCACATTTTTGGGATATCTCAGCAGTATCGGCCCTAGATAAGGTTATAATTAAGTTTAGAAGAGAAGGGACGACGGTTGAGATTTTAGGTTTAAATAAAGCAAGCCAAACTATTGTTGATCGATTTGGGGTTGCTAATGATCCAAAAGCGGTTGAAAAACTCATGGGAGGACACTAATGGAAAAGAAGATATTTGCCTGTGTTAATGGCCATGAGCCAAGTGAGACCGTTTGCGATTATGCTCGATGGTTTGGTGATAAAACTAATATAACCATTCAGTTAATCCATACTCTTGAAAGATCCGAAAGCGCTATTCTAGATCAGACATCTGACCTAGCGGGTAACTTGGGCCTAGGCGAAACAGATGAGCTTTTAGAAGAGCTAGTCTCAATAGAGCACGATGCGAAAAAACTAATGCTTAGGCGTGGAAAGATTGTATTGGAGAAGTCAAAAAGATATATCCAAAGTAAAGGGCAGTTAAATATTGAGAAAACTCTTTTACACGGCCCTTTGCAGTCTAACCTATTAGAGCTAGTTGATGAGATTGAGCTTTTAGTTATTGGCAGAAAAGATCAGTCTCAGCTAGAGCGCAAAAATAAAAGACTTGGACATAATGCTGAGGGTGCAGTTCGAGCGCTTGAAGTACCTATTCTCATTGTAGAAAAACCATTTCGAGATATTGATAAAGTTATGCTTGCTTTTGATGGAAGTGAAAATTCCCAAAAGGCAGTATCATTTTTAAGTAATCAAAAGCGTTTTCATTCATGTGATTTATACTTAGTTCATGTTGGAGAGATGAATCAGAGTCTGAGGGATAAGTGGGATAAGGCCAAAAACGACCTTCAGGGCGAATGCAAAAATCTCCATGCTCTTGAGATTCAAGGAAATATTGTTGATGGTCTGATTAAAGTTCAAAAAGAGAAGCAGGTCGACTTTACTGTTATGGGCGCTTTTGGCCAACACTGGCTCAAAAGTTATATAATTGGAAGCACTACTTCTGAAATGATTAATAGGTCTAATGGAGCCCTTTTATTAGTGCGGTAAGGTGGTGGTCTGCCAAAGGATATCTTGAGTAATTTCAAAGATCTTTTTTATGTATTTTAGGACTTGAGTTCCGTTAATACATAAACCTAACACAGTAGCTTTTCAAAAGGATTAACCCGTTTTCAAGATATGGCACATTCAAAGTCTGGGTATGTGATTTACAATGGTGACTTTATGCCTGAGACAAAAGATTTTAAGATTTTAAACTTCAAGAGTTTATCTAGGATTTTTTAATGGAGCACTCGAGCCGATTCGAACGGGTGATCTGTCGCATGGCAGCACGACGGTCTGACAACGGAGAAAAGTGTTTCTTCACATGACTCAAAGCATATGCTTTGCTAACTTGACTCCGTACTATGGTACGGAGTGTAGGATATGAAAATGAATGAACTAATGACAATTGGAAAGCTTGCTGGCCAGTCAGGTGTAAATGTAGAGACTATTCGTTTCTATGAGAGAAAAGGCATTTTAAAACGCCCAAAAAGAATCGGTGCTTTTAGGCAATACTCTAAGGATTATATCAATCAAATCCGTTTTATAAAAAGGTCACAGGAGTTGGGGTTTACCTTAAATGAGGTAAAGGAACTAATAAACTTACAAGTAAATAAGGATTCGCGCTGCAGTGATGTTCTATCTAAAACGGAAGATAAAATAAGAGAGATAGATCAAAAAATTAAAGATCTGAAAAAAATGAAGAACTCTCTAAAAGAATTGGCCGAATGTTGTATTGATGATGACTACCTATTAAGTGATTGTCCGATCTTTGAATGCTTTACTTCAAGAAAGGAAAAGATTTGAAAAAAAATATTCTATTTCTATGTACTGGAAACTCTTGTCGATCGCAAATGGCCGAAGGATGGGGGAATAAATTAAAGGGCGAGAAGTATAACTTCTTTTCTGCTGGAACGAAAAAGCATGGTCTTAATCAAAATGCTTTAAAAGTCATGAGTGAGGTTGGTGTTGATATAAGTAATTACAAATCTAAAACTACGGAAGAACTTCCAGATGTTCAAATCGACTTTGTGATTACTGTTTGTTCAGATGCTAATGAGAATTGTCCTTACTTCCCTGGTGGTGAAGTTATTCACAAAGGCTTTGATGATCCACCAAGACTTACGCAATCAATGAGTAATGACGAGCACGTACTAGAAGTTTATCGAAGAGTTCGTGATGAAATGAAAGAATTTATTATGAGTCTTGAATTATATTTAGGAGATAAATGTGAGTAGAGAATCTGAACAAATGGGACTTTTTGAGCGTTATTTAAGTATTTGGGTTGCTCTTTGTATTGTTGCAGGAATTTTACTGGGAAGAGTCCTTGGAGACTCAATTACTTTTCTAAGTGAGATGAGTATTGCATCAGTGAACATTCCTGTTGCTGTGCTTGTCTGGCTTATGATCTTTCCAATGATGGCACA
>SKIL01000014.1 GCA_007116425.1 Bacteriovoracaceae bacterium
CCTTTGGCCTATATGTGGAGGCACCACCAAACTCACCACGACCCTAGTTTAATGTCACAGTATAATTTTAATATTGTGTACCCTCTCGCTGACTGGTTATTTGGTTGTATAAAAGCTAGAGAGAAATATTCTGATGAGATTCAACATCAAAAAAGTGAGCATGATTAAGATTTAAAATGATATCCACAGTCTCGCCCATCTGTGGAAGCTCACGTCCCATAACCTCGCCCAGTCCATTATTTCCATCACCAAAATCAAAAGTAATATAAGCATTTTTACCAAGTAACTCTATAAACTCAACACTTCCCTTGACTCTCCACTGATCAAACAAGTGATCATCCTCGCTTGGTATATAAACATCACTGGCACGAATTCCCATAATGAGTTTTGAATAGCTTTTAAAAGTTTTTGACTTATGCTCAGGAATAGATAATTTCCACCCCATTCTTTGATGAGAAACATATGTAAGAGGTCCTTCGTGTATAACATCGACTTCAAAAGTATTAATCTCAGGACTTCCAATAAAGCGCGCAACAAAAAGGTTTTTGGGAGTATTAAATACCTCCATCGGCCCCCCTTGTTGTTCAATCATACCAGCGTTTAAAACAACAACTCTGTCGGACAGTGTCATCGCCTCTAATTGATCATGAGTCACATATAAGGTTGTAGTCTTATTTATTTGGTGAAAGCGTTTAATTTCAGCTCTCATTGTACTTCTAAGTTTTGCATCTAGGTTAGAAAGAGGTTCATCAAACAAAAAAACATTTGCATCTTTGACTATGGCCCGGGCCATGGCCACTCTTTGCCTTTGTCCACCCGACAACTCTTTTGGTCGACGATCAAGATAATCAAAAATATCGGTCATACGAGCGGCCGCTTCAACTTTTTCCCTAATAGCGCTTTCTTCAATTTTTTTTATCCTTAACCCAAAAGCTATGTTTTCAAAAACAGTCATATGCGGATAAAGAGCATAATCTTGAAAAACCATAGAAATTGAGCGTTTTCCTGGTACTGTTTGTGTAATATTTTTTCCTTCAATAAAAATATCACCTTCACTTACTTCCTCTAAACCGGCGAGCATACGAAGGATTGTCGACTTCCCACAGCCTGAAGGGCCTACCAAGGCAATAAAAGACCCATCATCCAAAACCAGATCAAGGCCTTTTACAACTTCATTATCTCCATATCTTTTCCATATATTTTTAAACTCAACTCTGGCCATAAATGAAAACCTTTTGCTTAAAACCAAGCCTCTATATGTAAACCAAAACTTCCACCCGAAGTGGAATTCTCATATGCTGTCGCTCCAACATCTCCTCGATTAGATCGGGACCAAAAGCTTCGACTGACAAAGGCCCTAACTACAGGTCTTCCCCAGAGTGACCTTGACGTGGCAACTTGAGGAGCAATCGTAAAACGAGTTAAGCGCCTCAAATCTTCATTCTTACGATTGACAATCGAAGTCCCTGCTTCAAAGGCAATTTGATAATGGTCCGTGAAAAAATAAACAGGTCTTACCCCTACATTCCACCAGACTTCACCTTCATCTGAATTGCCGTTATCTCTCCATTCAAAAGTCGTGGCAAAGTGAAAGGCAAAATCTTGACCGACCTCCATGCTTAAATGTTCGACCAAACGAAATCTTCTAGAGTCTTTTAGTCGTCGGGATTCAATACTATCTTTAACTGTATCTAGAGGAGCATACAAATTAAACTCACGCATGAGCCCTTGTCCATAAAGAAGTGCTAAATGATTAAAACCGCCATTAAGGTTCCAATCGTGGAGTACTCCAAAAACTTTACCAGAGTGAGAGGCCAACTCAGATTGAGAGTCGACCTCAATGGCCGATGGGACGTAAGCGTAGCCTAGCCATAAGTTGAGATTGTGACCTGGAGCAATTTGTAGCCCCTTAGCCCTTGCATCAAAAAGATTGAGCGCTCTTTTACCTTTATCAGTTTGTATTTGTGAGTTCTCCCGCAACCACGCCAAATGTAAATGACCCCGCAAAAATGGAATATGTCCAACCCCGCCACCATTTCCACTTGTGTCAGCAAAATAGTAAAAGTCATTCATATGGAGATCATTCTCCCGGTAAAATCTCTTACCGGCCCAAAAACTAATTGGAGAATTATCGATACCACCAATTTCAACAAAGCTTTCTCTTACAGCAATAGGATCTTCGGAGTTGGCCCCCTCCCAATTGGTGTCTCCATCTTGAGAAAATGCCAGGCGAACCTGGGCCTTAACATATGTTTGACTTTGTTCATCTGCTCGAATGGGAAGCCCTGTTAAAACGAGCTCTCCATAATTTTGGCATTCATTTCCTAGACGAAATTCATTACCGGGAGTTCCAGGGTTATTAAAACATTCTTGATCTCCACCTTTAAAATTAGATCCCACTCCTGATCGCAGATAAAGGCCATAACTGAAAAAATCTGTGGAGGTAGAATGAGCTAATGGAAGATAGATAAAGCAACATATGATCAAACTGTACCTAAAAAGATAACAGAGTTGAGAAAAAAAATTAAAGTTTATACTAAAATGCAAATCGTTTCCCCAGATATATCGAGGCATACAACTATCACATTAAACAAAAAAGAGACAACCCCACAAATTCAATCCTCTTTTCAGGTTTAAAATTTTAAGATATGAAACATCACCTATGATAAAAATAAAAAATAGTCTCAATTTACTCGCAATACTCACCTTATTCTTTCTTGCTCTCGCCCAGAGTACACAGGCCCAAGAAAGGAGAACGCTTGAAGTATGGACTTCGTCTGAAAATATAAAGCGGGCAATTGAGGCCCTCGTTAATGACTTTGAAAAAAAGTATGACACGGACGTACGTGTAACTGTTTTAAATCGAGAGCTAACGACTCAATTTCAAACTGCCGGTCTATCTCAGAAAGGTCCAGATATCCTTTGCTGGGCCCATGACGTTATAGGTGAACTCGCCAGCTCAGGCCTTATTGAACCCATTAATATTTCTCCAGAACTGGCCGAAGCCTTTCTTCCTCAGGCCCTTGATGCATTTCGTTTTGATGGAAAAATATACGGATACCCCTATGATATTGAGTCTATCGCCTTTATCTACAACCCCACACACCTAGCTTCTCCGCCAGAAAACATAGAGGAATTGATTGACTTTTCTCATAGTTTTCGCAGAGAAAACCCAAACAAATTTGGTTTTCTCTATGAAATAAAAAACTTTTTCTTCAGCTTCCCAATTATTGCAGCTGGTGGCGGTGAAATCTTTAAAAGAGACGACGAAGATAGACTTATTCCCGACCAACTAGCTTTAGCAGGGCCTGAAATCATAAAAAATGTAGAAGTCTTAAACCGCTTCGTTCAAGAGGGAGTTATTCCTTTTTCAACAGATAGAAGCATTGCTTTTGAGCTTTTTAAACAAGGAAGGCTGGCGGCCATGATCGACGGACCTTGGGCGATCAGTGAACTCGAGAGATCTCGAGTCGATTATCGAGTCGCTCCTATCCCTAAAGTTAGAGGCAATTATGCTAGACCTTTTTTGGGGACTCATGGATTTATGATCAGACGTTCGAGCTCCAACAAAATATTAGCAAAAGAACTAATTGAAAACTACCTAGTCACTAAAAAGGGAATTGTTACACTATACAAAAATGATCCTCGTGCACCGAGTCGAGAAGATAGCCTCAATGAAATCAGAAAAATGCTGCCCAAGAACCAAGCAAAACACCTCGACGCTTTCTTAAAAAGCTCAGAGAACGCTTTGCCAATGCCAAATATCCCTCAAATGAGTGCCGTTTGGCCTATGATGGAACAAGCACTTACCTTTATTATGCAAAGCAAAAGGCCGCCTCAAAA
>SKIL01000073.1 GCA_007116425.1 Bacteriovoracaceae bacterium
CAATTTCAACAAATACTGGCAGTGCTTGAACATGGCCATTAAGTCCAAAATCAAAGGCCAAAACAACACTTGGCCACAAGGCTGATAAACAGAGAAAAAATTTAAGACTAGCGGACTTCATCTTTTTCGATGCTTCCATCTACCATATAAATGACTCTTCTAGCGCGATCAATCACTCTTTGATCGTGAGTTGAAAATATAAAGGTTGTTTCAGTTTCTCGATTCATTTTTTCCATAATATCTAAAAGATTCATAGCGGCCTTCGTATCAAGATTCGCCGTCGGCTCATCAGCTAAAATAAACTTTGGCCTAGAGGCAAGTGCTCGGGCAACCGCTACTCTCTGCTGTTCACCGCCCGACATTTCTGATGGACGAGCATGAAGTCTCTGACTTAACCCTACAGCGGCAAGTAGCTCATTGGCCCGATGGTCAATTTCACTTTTATCTTTCTTTTGCAAAAGCATAATAAAGGAGACATTTTCAAGGGCCGTAAACACGGGGATGAGATTATAGTGTTGAAATACAAAGCCAATATTATTGAGCCTAAAATTAATCAATTCGCGATCTTTCATCGAGCTTATACTTGCCCCATCGATTTCGACTGTTCCAGAAGTTGGGCGATCAAGCCCACCGATAACATTTAGCAAAGTTGTTTTGCCTGAACCAGAGGGCCCTACGATAGTGGTAAACTCTCCCCTCTCGATTTCGAGAGAGACATCTCGAAGAGCGTAAACAGGAACAGTATCCGGATTATAAACTCTTGAAACTTTATTTGTTTTAACAACTGACATAAGACTCCCTCAAACTAAAGTCGCATGGCCCTATAGGCCGGATAAAGAGAAGCAAAAAGACTTACGATAATCACAATTGCAAGAATCGAAGCATATTCAGTAAAACTCAAAAATGGATAGACTTTATGATCCCATCCCAATTGAGCAATCCCTTCGGCAAACACTTCAAAATTTCTTCCTCTCGGTCCAAGAAAGCGGATTGTAAAAAAGGCTGAAAGCATCCCAATCATGCTCCCAACTAAAGTAAGGATGCAGGACTCTATCAACATCATACTAAAAACACGCGGACGACTCATTCCCACTGATAGAAGAACCGTTATTTCACGCGTTCTTTCAAAAAGGGCCATCAGCATTGTGTTTAATATACCAAAGGCCAAGGCCAGCATGATGATAAAGGTCACAACATATAACATCACACCACCAAGATCGATTAGAGTACTCAGCTCAGGAGAAACTTGCCTCCAAGTTCGCACTTCATAGGCCGGAAAACGTTCCTGAATTCGAGAGGCCATTTGTTCAAAATTATCTAAGTGATTGAGCCTTATCGCAAACTCGTGGAAATCATGCTTAGTCCCTAGAAGTCCAGAGAGATCGTCTCGCGACACAAAGACATTAGAGCTATCAAAATCAGTCGAGGCCGAACGAAAAATCCCCGCAACATGAAATGAAGAGGAAACGAGGTTGCTTTCCACATCTTCAAAAGTCAAAACGATACGGTGTCCTAGCTCAATTCTGTTATCATGGGCAAGCTTCTCACCAATTAATATCGGATTTCTTAAATCTGTTTCAAAATAATCACCATGAATAATATTCTGATAAAAGCTCGTCGTCTTTATTTCTTGATCTCTTTGTATCCCTCGAACTCTGACTCCTGAAGCCTTCACAGTCGACTGCAAGATACCATGAATCAAAACCCGAGCACTAAAGCTTTTTATCTCATCTTGTTGGTCCAGCCAGCGGGTCAATAACTCTGAGTTATTTATAGTTTCAGACGGGTGGCGATCTTGTAGAAAATTAGGATGATGAATCTGAATATGAGAAACTTCATTTTCAATAAGGTAATCAAATCGCTGCTTCAGCATCCCGTTCATGGTGGCGACTGTAAAAATACCGGCCCAAAGGCCAATGGCAATTGCTCCAAGCAAAACCGAGCTTCTAGCAGGGTGTCGCCAAATATTTCGCCAAGCAATGGTTAAAATTATTTTTAATGTCATCGCCTTGATGCTTCCAATATATTGAGACGTTTAACTTTTATTAAGGGAAAAATCGCCACTCCCATCGAAATAAAAAAGACGATAAGACCCTGGGTATAGAACTGATCCCAAGCAAAAGACATCGGCAGAACTGGCTCCCAGCCCATATCAATAACAGTTTGTGCCATTTCTCCAGTTAGCTCAATTGGGCGATAATAAAAATATAAAAGAATAATCCAGCTCAAAGCTATTCCCAGCGAGACACCAAGAAGTCCCATCAGTACAACTTCAATAAATAAAATCGCACCTAACCCACTTCTTTGCAGACCCACAGATAAAAGAACCCCAAACTCACGCAATCGTTCGAGAGTCATCGTAAGAATCGTTCCAAAAAGGCCAAATCCAATAACAATATAGAGAACGGCGGATAGGAAATAGGCCCCTACGAGATCAAACTCCAACAGCTGAAGAAGTTCTGGCATAAGTTCTGGCCAACGATACACAAGCAGTTCTTCAGATTCAAGCGCCGATTCAAGTGAGTTGGCAACCAATTGAGTATGGCGATCAGTCTCAAGAGCAACGAGTGCCTTAGTAATATGCGAGGGTGCGGACAAAAACTCCTGGGCCTCATGTAAAGGTAAGTAAACAATCTGATCATTCATATCTCGCAGGGGATGGTCAATAACCCCGACAATCGGATAAAGTGCATTTGCAGAGATTCCAAAACGTCCTTGACCCATCAGTAAAAGCTGATCTCCCAGACTAAGATTTAACCTTTGAGAGAGGCCTCGCCCAACAACTACTCCCACTTCATCTCGCTCAAAAAAGTGCCCCTCAACGAGATGATCGCGAATTCGGTTAAACTGATTTTCTTTTTCCGGTAAAATCCCCAAAAGCAAGGCACCACGTGTGGAGTGCTCATTTCCGGCCAACATAAAAGTCTCAATCCGTGAAATGATTAATTGAATACGATGATCAGCATCCATAAGCTCTTGAACAAAGTCCTCGTCGAAGAAAAAAGAGTTATCAAGCGATGATTCATCTAGGTAACGAAAGTCTTGTATTTGTAAATGGCCAGTGTGAAACCTCACCATATTATCAATCATGACTTCGTGAGAGCCACGATTAATTGACTGCATAAAAATCGAACAAATCACAGCAAAAGAGATGGCAGATATGGTTATGAGTGTTCGCCTTTTATTTCTCCAAATATTTCTCCACGCCAATTTAAAAAACATTCTTTCTCACCGGTGCAAACGTTGCATATTTCTTTGGGTAAAAAAATCTTCCTTAATCTCTATGTTGAAATCCAACTTTTGATACTCAAGCACCGTAAACTGCTCAGAGTCGACAGGAGACATGACCATACGTGAGGGCAAATTTCGCCCTCCCATCTCTTTAATATTTGAAAATTCAAGCACCTGGGCCAAAGTATTATTTTGATCATAATTCTCCGTTCTCAGCTGAATGAAATCTTTTTGGCAAATCCACATCTTAACTTTTCCCCATACAATTGCGGCCTCAGCAAGAGGTGTCAGCTCAATAATCCATGCCTGGCGTCCATTATAATTTTCAGTATCAACAATCTTATGGGAGTAGTCGCTAAGAAGAGATGTATCGCGAACGAGATCATCATTTGAAAAGTCAGATCCCATCCATGATTGCGCCATCATGGATGGCGGTAATTTAATCACTCGATCAACACTTGGAATATAATTCCAAATTTCACTTTTGCGCTTTAAAAAGACAGTCCCCTCATCTCTCGCAGGTGAAGTCACTAAAACCAAAGAAAAGTCTTGGCCTAAGGCCCATGCTCTTAGGGCAATCTCTCGAGTGTAGCGCGGTCGCTCTATTTTC
>SKIL01000299.1 GCA_007116425.1 Bacteriovoracaceae bacterium
CTGACGAATAGTTTCAAACTGCTATCTAAGTCCAGCACTAAAATACTGTCCAAAACTACGGCTTATTTCAGGAGAAAAGCGTCTAATGTCTGCATCGAAGGAAAAGAATCTTCTCCTCTGATAGCTGGCACCCATATCAAATTGAAATCGAGTATTAAAAAGGTATGGTTCACTATAATTTCCACGCAAAAGAAACTCGAGCATTCGCTTTTCTTCTTCCCGTCGACGAGAGTCTAAATTAGCAAAGTCAAGACGCTGGTTCACTTCCGTTTTGAGTGAGACGGCCCGGTTCATGCCAAACAAATTATTATAAGATACATCCGTAGAGAGCTTAACTCCAATATCTGTTCGATAACCTGGTGCAACTTCAATTAGTCCAAAATCCTTTTCTGACACACGAATTAAAAGATTCACTAGATAGTAGTCATCATCTGCATCTTTATTAATGATGAATGGATTAATCTCCACGCTAGAGAATAACCCCAAAAAGTTCAATCGCTGTCTTAGCCTCTCGACCTTTTGAGGTGTTACAACTTCCCCTCTATCCATACGAACTTCTCTATCGACAACAATTTTTCTTGTCTTCTCAAGCCCCGAAACAAAGTGGCCGTCAAAATATGTTTTACGGCCTAAATCAATCTCAAAATTAATAACAACACTTTGAAAATTATTTTTATACTGCAAAATTGAATCATCATTTAGATTTGTAATGCGAGCAAAGAAATACCCTTTATCTAAAAGTCTATCTCTCACTCGTTGAAAATCATTCTGGAGTTCGATGATATTAATTGGTTTATCAATCCGATTAATCATTACAGACTTCAACTGCGGAACAATCTCAGATGGAATATTGTTAAAAACAATATCTTCAAGCACAACCTTCTGACGCTCTCGAATTCTAAAATCTACCTCAACACCACCATTTACTCTAGTAAATGCGGGAGAATCAACCTCAGCAAAAACATAACCTTGCTTTAAGTAAAGCCTTCTTAGAATATCCGGAAACTCTTGCTTATAGGACAAGTCAAAATAACCTCTTTTTGAAAGTACACTTCCCTTGTCGTAAAATAAATCTTTTAATTCTTCATCCGAGTAAAGGAAGTTACCCATAAAGCTCAATTTTTCAACTTTCAGCTTTCTTCCCTCTTTAATATCTATAAAGAAGCTCTTGTAGTTAAGTCCATGAATTGTTACACCTTCAACGACTCTTAGATTAATTTCAGTATCGTAAAAGCCTCTTTCGGTATAATAGTCTACAAGATAGGATCTTAATACCTCGGGATCAAAAGTTCCCAAACTATTCAAAAGATCTACACTAATGGCCTCGTACAGTTCCCCTCGAGAAAAAACCCTTTGCCCTCTAAAGCTGAACTGATACCTCGTGCCAAACTCAAAGAAAACACTAATAAAAACCTTTCCACTGTCATCATCTACATTTTCTTCAAATCTTACCTGTGCATCAAAGAAACCACTCGAGTTTAACTCGCTAACAATTGCATCGACCTCTATCCTAAATGAAATTTGATCCCAAACACGCCCCTTAAATCGTTCAACACGACGACGATACAACTGGAGGGTTTTTTCACTATCACTATCTACACGAACCTCTTTAACCCTAAGAATTGTTGAAACGGCAATTGATACAATCAGCGTAACTTCTCCTGATTCACTTTGAGCATCCACATCCAGACTAACTCCTCGCATCCCCTTGTTTGCGAGCCTATTATGAATCTCCTCCTTGAAACGCGACAAGGAAGCAGGATTATAAACTCCTCCAACTCTGTAAACAGCACGCCCTAAATCTACCAAGCGCACATTATGATCAGAAATAATTTCAATCGACCTTATCCGCTCAAACATTTTCAACATATAAACGACGTGGAAGCCATCAGAGTCTTTTCTGATTTCGAAATCAAACATCCTAATTCTTTCATCAAGTGCCAGATATCTTGATTTCTCACGCAATGACTCAAGCGAGTGCCTCTCTCCCTCAACATCCATAAATATTTCTCGTATGCTCTCGCAATAAACACCATCACACTCAAAGTCTACGTTAACAACAGGAGTTGAGCTACCCACAGGACTACTTGCAACATCCGAACTTGCAAAAACATTTGCAATTAAAAAATTAAGAAATATGAGACAGTAAAGCTTTATCAAAAAGACCATCTCCATTTAAAGTCTACACCGAGAGAATCAGGTGTATTAGTGACATTTTCTTCGCGTGATTTCATCTCATAAATACCTTGGATCGACATTCTGTCATTAACTCGATAATTCAAATTCATTTCTTGCCTTTGCTCTAAAGAGCCACCAATAGTACTTGATACGGACAAGTCGACTCTATCTGACAAAGTTCTTTGCACTCTGACTCTCGTTGCCGATCGAACACGAGTTGCAGCAGAATCCGCAACACCAGAGCGCCCTTGGATTAAGGCCGTTTCACTTTCACTAAACTCTGGAGCGATACTAAACCTCAGTCCAAAGCTTGAGGACAAACCCTCAGTTAGCTGAAATTGATCAAAAAGAAGGGCGCCCAAACCGATAGTTGTAAGCTGCTGCCTTTCAGCTTCATCCAATTCCCTAGAAATATTTCTCGTTACACCCAAAGTTAGAAGTGACAGGATGTCATCTTGGGCCAATGGAGGATCTGAGGACATAGTTATTGATAGGTTTTCAACATTCCCAGATACTTCGACACTAACTCTATATTGACCTATCTGACTGGTTCCAACAAAATTAAGCCTTGGCGGAACTCTTGACTCAGTATCATTTAGCTCAACTCGACCTTCAGATAAAATAAAGTCATAGCCCTTAAACTTAAACTTACTTCTCTCTGGAACAACTCTAACTTCTCCAGTAGCAAGAGGGAGCTCTGCACTACCGAACACTCGTGCTTCACCTTCAAGATATAACTCAGTTAATGAATTACGCATTTGAATCGGGCGATCAACATCAACCAAAACATCAAGTCTTACAAAGTCTGTAACCGTTCCATAAATCTCACGAGGAATAAAGCGATTATAGGCTTCTAATTGTCCACCTCCGGCCTGGAAGTCATCCATTGATTCAAGTATTTGACCGTGTAAAATATTAATCGCCCCTCTCACTAGATATGGGAACCTTTCACCAACGATTTCACCACTGCCACTAATTCCAACCTGAGAGCGCTTCATAATCGGAATCGTTGCATTATCAACACTCCATCGCAAGTCAACAATCGGAAAAGGAATATCTAAATTAATATTTCCGATAGCTCTAACTTCACCTTTTCCGTAAGAAAACCTTGCATTTTGAAGAACTACCTCATCTTCATTCATGACAAGATCGATCAGACCACTTGTGACATTTCCAGGTACACCCTCAATACGAAAGTTCAAGTCAGTTGCAAGCATCCTTGAAGAGTGTGATAAGTCATTAAAAATTCCAGCGAGAACAGTTTCTGTTAATATTCGCCCTCGAGAACTTATAATCTTTGGACTAATGACTTCCAATATATCTGCATGGATATCAACGTTAGTTACAACCTCAAAGGCTTCCGCAAAATCTCCACGGCCACGACTTCTAAAGAGGTTTTGGTCACTTCCGTCTATATCGAGGTTCCATAGTATTATCTCCCCCCCCTGGACAATAACAGTTGGTTGATTTTTTGACTCGAGATTAAACCTTCCTTTAGATAGAAAAAAATTATTAATCGCAACTTGCAAATCAAGTTTCTCCACTTCAAAAATATCAAATCTTGACTGAAAGTCTAAATCAATATTTCCACTGAGCGATTGGTCATTTATATTATGTGCAGAAAAAATTCCAAACAA
>SKIL01000164.1 GCA_007116425.1 Bacteriovoracaceae bacterium
CTGTTGCCTATAGAGGACATGAGAATACTTTTAAGAATTTGCCCGCAAATCTCGAGCCAGCTTCTCGATCCTTAGGTGCTGGGAATTTTCGTATCTTTGGGAAGGTTCATCTCCCCTTGATGAAAAAAAGTCTTTTCCTTGGTGCTATTCTAACATTCTTAGAAGTTATTAAAGAGATGCCTATTACTGTTATGCTTAGACCTTTTGAGTATAATACCCTCTCAGTTAAAATTTTTGAATTAACTGTTGAAGGAGAATGGGAAAGGGCCGCCTTAGCTGGTTTATTCTTAGTTTGCTCTGGTATGGTCTTTTCACTTCTTTATGCCCAATTTGGAGGCGAAAAATGAGCGAAAAATTCTTAAAAGTAGAAAATCTCTCAAAGAGTTATGGCGATAAACTCATTCTCGATAATCTTAATTTTAACGTGAATCAAGGTGAGATATTTTGTGTTCTTGGGCCGAGTGGATGTGGAAAATCAACCCTACTTAAGGCGCTTGCTGGTCTCGAAAAGGCCGCGGGAAATATCTACCTTGACCAAAAGGAAATTCAAACATCTGGCGCTTACCTGCCAACAGAAAAGAGACAAATGGGCCTAGTCTTTCAAGATTACTCCCTCTTTCCACATATGTCGGTTGAGAAAAATATTCTTTTTGCTTTTGAGCACCAAAAGCGCTTTCATAAAAGTGAAAATAAAGAGCAAGTCATGTCGCTACTTCAAACAGTTGGACTTAAAGGGCATGAAAAAAAATTTCCTCACGAGCTATCAGGTGGTGAACAACAACGCGTGGCCATCGCCAGGGCAATTGCTCAATCTCCAAAACTTCTCTTGCTTGACGAGCCCTTCTCAAACTTAGACATCTCACTCAGGCGAGAACTTCGAGGTGAGTTGAGAAGAATTCTTAAAGACAAAAACATTACATCAATCTTCATCACTCACGACCAAGAAGAGGCCTTCGATCTTGGAGACCGCATTGCGATTTTAAACCAAGGAAAGTTTGAACAGGTCGGCAGTGGTAATGATCTCTATAACTTCCCTCAAACTCATTTTGTCTCTCGTTTTATTGGAAGTGGAAATTTTTTAAAAGTTCAATCTGTTTGCGAGAATCATGTTGAGACATCTTTAGGACAATTTGAAGTCGACAACCTTACGCGGGGAGAAGACATTCAATCTCTGCGCGTCTATATCCCCTCTAGTGCGATCAAGCTCAAATCAAAACCTAAAGACAATATGGTGGCCTTTGACGTTATTAAAAGCTCATTTAGAGGTGACTTCTTTTCTTTTGACTTAAAAAGAGATGACGAGATTTTGTACGATATAAAAAGTAAAAAGGTTCCAGATTCACTGGGCCGACTCTATCTAAAAGTCGACCCTCACTATATTAAAAAGGTTTTTGTTAAGAGTTTTTAAACTTAGGCACTCTCATCTTCATCAGAGAGATATCGATCACCTTTCTGATCACGCATAAACTCTTGAGGATTTTTATATCCACAAAGATCGAGCGTGGTCTGAAAATGAAACTGTTCTGGAAGCTTATCTCCACGCTTTGAAATATCATCACAGGTACAAGCGAGATCTTTCATAAAATGAAAAAACTTTTCACTGGTTTCAGCACTCATTAAATGTTCCATATGACATGAATCGTGCTCGGCCACCTCTTCAGAAACACCAACGAAATCCCTGAGAAAGTAAAACAGCAAAGTTCTTGCCGATAAAATTCGGTGTACTTCTTTATGCCCTTCTTCTGAAAGGACCAAAAACTTACAATCTTCCTCTTCTGTTACGAGGCCTTTCTTTTTTAGATTATTGATAGCAGTCGAAACACTTCCCTTAGTCAGGTTTAAATCTTTTGCAATGTCGGTAACTCTAGCAAACCCTCTCGATTCTTTGAGCTTATGAATAGTTAACAAGTAATGAACCATTGAATGGGAAAGCTCGACTTCACCCAAAGGTGACGCTGAGGAAGGTGTTGTTTTATCACTCATATATACTCCAAAGACTTTATTCACTTTCAAAAACATGACCTATATCACTAAATCACATCTACAATGATATGGCCCTGCGCTAAATGCCAAATATTCTCGCCTCTTACATATCACAATTTTACCACAGTGCAAAACCAGACCTGTATATATTTCCAACCACTTAGGTCACCCGCCCCTATTTTCTAGGATATATATATCTTAATACCATGGTAAAATAATCTGAGATTGTGCCGATAAGTACTTAGCAAATAATATCTAAATCTAGGCTTATTAAGAATGTTAAATATAAAAGAGCAAAAATCCCAAAAACTTCAAATCAGAATATCAATGAGTCATACTCTGGGACTCTGTCTCTTGCTCTTAATGCCCCTATGGGCCCAGGCCCAAAGTGAATCAACTCCAGGATATTTAAGCCCCCAGGGTCAATCTGATAATCCAGAAGATCGAAATCTTACCGATTACGAGCGTTGGATGCAGGATAATTATGTTCATCAAGGATATATTCAAAGAACTTTTCAAGAAAAGTGCGACGCCGGTGACTCTGATATGCAAGATGCTTGTCGCGGAATTGAAGCTGATTCAAAATATCTTGGGATGGACGCCGGTATGGTTAAAGGGCTTGGCCAAATGTATGGGATGGTTTTAGGTGTTATGCCTGGAACTTTTAAGCGCGATAAAGTTGATCCTGATGGAAATCCCGTAACACAAGATGGTGACCCCATTGCCGTAAATGAAGAGGGTGAGTTTGTAGATCCTGAAGCCGAGCAAGGGCAAGAAGATATGCAAGACTATTGTCGCTATATTGCCGCGGGTACTGAAGCTGCGGGTATGGCCTTTCAGACAATGGGACAAAATCAAATAAATAAAACGCCAATGACCCAAGGAAATGAGCAGGCCGCTTCTCTAAGACGAGTTGCTCGCGCGCATAAGCAAAGATCGGACTCAGCAAAACTCCAAGGTGTTGGCTGGGGAGCTGCAACCGCATGCTATACAGCGATGCTTGCCAGACCGAATATCAGTGTCGGCTGGCAGGGGGCGGTTAAATTGACGGCATCAGCAGTTCTCACGGGCTTTTGGTGGGATCAAGTTGGTTTTCATAGTGACCATGCAGACAAGATTAATTCTCTGGCCGATAAATTACCTGGGGCAGGAGACTGTACACCGGTAGACGATCTCGATTGTTATTGTGCTCAGCCCGAAACTATGTACGACCCAGAGTATTGCCTTCCAGAAGGTTATGCAAACCGAACACTGGCCGATGCAAGTATTGCCGTCAGCTGTATCGATGACAAAATGGAAAATGACCCCCACTGTAAATGCGAGCGCACCAATACATGCCTGGACAGAAAGACAACTTATCATCTCAACGGTCTTGACATCGGAAGTTCTATGGGACTTGGAGCAAATAGTCCCTTTTCACAGATGATGCGAGGAGAGCTTGTTGAAGGTCGTCTCGACGGTGGAAGAATTGAACAACAACAAAGGGCCATGGCCGACAGAGCTTTGAGAAAAGTTGGACAACTCGATATTGGGCCAGATAGAAACCTCACATCAGACGAGCAAAAGATTGCTCGAAGTCTACAAAATATGGGAGTACCGGGTAATATGGCGGCGAAACTTGCGACAATGCCTCCTTCTGAGCGATCTGCATTTGAAAGTTTAGCAGGACTTCCAGGCTCAGGTGGGGCCGCTGGGCATTGGCAATCTTCGGGCAGCAATAGCGATGTTGATTCAAGAGTCATGCGCTTTGGTGGCGGAAGAGGATTAAGTAACCCGAGAAGATCGAGAGGAAGTAATAATAATACTGACAACCCTTTTAAAGATCTTTTAAGACAGCAAGAAGAGCAACAAGAGGATCCGGACAGAGTCCTGGTATTTCAACAAAGGGCCGTCGCCAATCAAAATGCTCAAATCTCTAATCGACCCGAATATAGCGTGTTTGACATTATTTCGAATCGCTACAGACTCTCTGCTTGGCGCAGACTAGATCTCGATGAATAAGTAAAACTGTGATAGCCTCATAGTTGAAATGACTGAAGATCATAAAATCCATATTTTTTACGATAATAATTGCTCACTTTGCATTCGTTTTAAGGATTCGCTTAAATATTTTTGCGGTTCTTCTTTCCCTGATTCTCCTGAACTTGATATCTATGAGTTTCATGGAATCCATCACGAAGAAACGAAAACAAAATTTCCTTCGCTAGATTTAGATAAATGCAAAGAAGAACTTCATATATTGACTGAAGATAAAGTCTGGCTCACGGCCGGTGAGGCCTTTAACTATCTGATTAAAAGTTGCCCAAAAGTTGAAAACTTTAAGTGGCTGATTGAGGGGGATGCTGGCAAGAAGGCGACAGAAGTTTTTTATAGTGTAAGTGATCACTTGAGAAGACGGATTAAGTCTCGCTGTAAGACTTGTGGTAAGGCCTAATTGAACATGTATCAGCGAACACTGGTTCTTATTCCCACATATAATGAAGCAAGTAATATAAAAGATCTTATTACTACCCTCTATCAACTTTACCCCCAGCTCAATATTATCATTATCGACGACTGCTCTCCTGATGCAACAGCTGAGATCGTAAGCACTCTGCAAAAAGATTTTCCGACTCTTCATTTATTAAAGCGTCAGGGTCCTAGAGGCCTGGGGAACGCTTACAAGAAAGGATTTGAATGGGGAGTAGAGCAAAATCATTTTGATTATTTTATACAGATGGATGCCGACTTCTCCCACGACCCAAGCGAAATTAGGCAAATGCTCGAACAACTTGAAACAAATCAGGCCTATGATATTGTTCTTGGTTCTCGTTACTCAAATGGATTTAGAGTTGAAAACTGGGAGCTTTGGAGAATATGTCTCTCTTATTTCGCCTCGATATATGTTCGGCTTATCACTTCTATTCCAGTCAAAGACCCGACAAGTGGTTTTAAAGCTTATAGGTCAAAAGTAATCAACTCACTTCCCGTGGCAAATCTAAAATCCCAAGGCTATATTTTTCAACTCGAACTTATTTATCAGGCATGGAGTAGAGGATTTCAAATTTATGAACATCCAATACTTTTCTCGGAGAGAAGATCCGGAAAATCAAAAATCAATTTAAAAATTATTTTAGAAGCGATCTTTGCAGTAATTACTTTAAGATTTAGTAAGAAAGAGAACGACGAGAAAAAATCTCTCGATTATAAGGTCTGATCATCATCAAAATGAAGATCCAGACCCCACCAAACTCTAAAACCTCTCCCTTCTCAGGAAAAGGAATAAGCTCCGTCAAAAGAAATAAAAGTAGATAGGCCACGGTATAGGCCCACTTTGGAACGGGAATCGCGAGAGAGTCACACCAAGTTTTTACCTTTTCAAATCTTCGATAAAGAAAGGGCATCACAATAAAGTAAAAAATAACAATAATAGTGAGGCCTAAACCAAAAATCGCCTTATTAATTCGAACTCCACCGATTTCGAGATTATGAATATTAAACTCTCCTTGGGTATTATGCTGAGCGATCGAATCAGGAGTAGAGTAGCCAAAAATTCTTTGGCCATAAGAGATCTCCTCTAAGAATCCAAAAACTAAGATCAGGCCCAAAATGATCGAACAAATTCGAAAGAGTTTTGGTCGAAAAGGCTTAAGGATGATCGAGCGATAAAAACAAATCCCTGCACCAAAAAGTAAACCGATGGCCGTAAGCCACTCAATGAGGCCATCTTCAATCGCATAGACACCGAGATAGTAGTCTGGATTTACACGAGAGAGAATAACGCCAACGATAACAAAAGCAAAAACAATTCCGAGAGCAATGATTTCATTTAGAATCAAGGCCTGAGGATGATTTCTAAATTTCAAGCCTTCTCTCCCAGGTTATTAAACAAGGAGACTCTCTCGGAGTGTCTGCCTCCTGAAAACTCCGTCTCGAGCCATACATCGAGCATCTTTTGAATCATCTCATATTCGCTGGCCCTAGCACCAAAGCAGATAATATTCGAATTATTATGCTCACGAGATAATCGTGCATCTTCTAAGCTTTTGCAAAGGGCCGCGCGTACACCTTGATAGCGATTGGCAACCATCGATACGCCAATACCTGAACCACATAAGAGTATTCCTCGCGCTCCTTCTTGAGACTTTCGAGAAACCTCTTTGGCCACTGCCGAAGCATAGTCTGGATAGTGGCAACTCTCAGAAGTATGGGTTCCGAGGTCTTTGACTTGAAAGTTTTTTTCTTCAAGATAAGTTTTGAGTCTTTCTTTGACTTCTAAGGCCGCATGATCGCAACCTAAAAATAAGGTTTGCATAAAACCTCCCTGTGCTACAGAGAAGATAACTCATATCGTCTAAAAGGAAAAGCGAGAATTCGGCCGAGAAAATTCTCGGCCGAAATAAGAAAATTAGTAGCGGTAGTGTTCTGGCTTGTAAGGGCCTTCAGCTGAGATACCAAGGTAATCAGCTTGCTCTTGAGTAAGCTTATCAAGTTTCACACCAATTTTTTCGAGGTGAAGATAAGCAACTTTTTCATCAAGATGCTTTGGAAGCATATAAACCTTGTTTTCATACTTCTCACTATTACACCAAAGCTCCATCTGGGCCATAACCTGGTTAGTAAAAGAGTTACTCATCACAAACGATGGGTGTCCAGTTGCACAGCCAAGATTTACAAGACGACCTTGAGCTAGAAGAATAATTCTTCTGCCATCTTTAGATGTATACTGATCAACTTGTGGCTTAATGTTCATCATTTCATAATTATCGTTCAAGTGCTTCACATTGATCTCTGAATCAAAATGACCGATATTACAAACGATCGCACCATCTTTCATAAGATCGAGGTGACGAGAGTTGATCACATCAAAACAACCTGTGGCCGTACAGAAGATATCACCAATCTTTGCCGCATCATCCATGTGCATAACTTCATAACCTTCCATTGCGGCCTGAAGAGCACAAATTGGATCAATTTCAGTAATGATAACTCGTCCACCTTGTCCGCGAAGAGACTGAGCTGAACCTTTACCTACATCACCGTAACCAGCGACAACACAAACTTTTCCTGCAACCATAATGTCCGTTGCGCGCTTAAGTCCGTCGATCAAAGACTCACGACAGCCGTAAAGGTTATCAAACTTTGACTTTGTTACAGAATCGTTAATATTGATGGCCGGAACCGCAAGAGTTCCATTTTTTACGCGGTCGTAAAGACGTAAAACACCTGTTGTCGTCTCTTCTGAAAGACCTTTAATATCTTTGGCCATCTCAGGGAAACGATCGAGAACCATATTTGTGAGGTCCCCTCCATCATCGAGAATCATATTGAGGTTTGACCCATCAGGCCATCTAAGTGTTTGCTCAATACACCAGTCAAATTCTTCTTCGCTAAGACCTTTCCATGCAAATACAGGAACTCCAGCTGCGGCCATCGCTGCGGCGGCGTGGTCTTGAGTCGAGTAGATATTACAGGAAGACCAGCGAACTTCGGCCCCAAGTTCAATCAGGGTTTCGATCAAAACTGCAGTTTGAATCGTCATATGCAGACAACCAGCAATCTTGGCACCTTTGAGTGGCTTTGATTTCCCGTACTCATCTCTTAACGCCATTAGGCCTGGCATTTCACCTTCGGCCAAAGTAATCTCTTTTCTTCCCCATTCTGCCAACGAAATATCGGCAACTTTGTAATCTTGCGCCATCGACTCCCCCGTCTGTTTGCTATCCGATTCAATTTTCATAAAAAACCTCATTTATTTAAAAAAGAAACTGAAAGGCCAATATAGCACTAGCGTCATTAGCGAGCAAGCTTGCAGCGCACTGGTCATAAAAAATCTAAGCAAATAATGCTGCATTTCGTCCTTTCCCTTTACAAAATTAGCTGGAAAAAAGTAAATAGTGAGCTGCTAAGCGAAAAGGAAATGAAATGGGAAGCTATACAAAAATCAGTCATGCACGTGCAGATGAAATTCTTGCGCTTTATGAGCTCGGTGAAGTCCGCGAACTGACTCCTTTGTCCCTAGGTATTTCCAATTCAAATTATAAAGTTGAAACAACCAAAGGGACGTGGCTTCTCAAAATTAGCAACGACAAAAACCGTGAGCAGTTGGCAAAAGAGCAACAAATCCTACTTTACCTACAAAACAAACAGTACAAATACTCGCTTAGTCCGCTCCCTCTAAAGAGTGGAGAATTTATCTACGACCACGAAACAGAATTTGGGGTGATATATCCTTTTATTGATGGAATCCCTCCAGGTCCAGGTGATCAAACCTGTGAGCAGATCGGTCGGGCCTTGGCTCTTTTGCACAAACTTTGCCCGAGTGACTCTGAAATTGCAGACTATGGACTTCGCCCTCACGAAGAAGTCGGCTACGGCCCCAAAGAAATTTTGGATTACACTCGAGAAGAACGTTGTCCCGAAGATTTTCGACAGGCAGTTGAAGCGATCTTTCCAGATAAAATGGAATCATTTATCGCTGCTGGTTTTGAAAGATGCCTCATCCACGGCGACCTGTATTACGACAATACATTATTTGATCACAATTACTTGGCCAAAGTTCTCGATTTTGAACAGGCCGGCATAGGTGAGGCCATTCTTGATCTTGGGATTTCAATCTCGGGAACATGCTTAGAGAAAGGATTTTTATCTGACTCACTCGTCGTCTCTTACCTGCGTGGTTATGAAAGTGTGCGACCACTTCCAAATAAAGAAAGAGAGTCCCTCGGTAACGCCATCGCACAAGGGGTTTTATCGATTGCTCTTTGGAGAATTAAAAGATTCAGAGATGGAGACCTCGACCCGACAATGGCAAATAGCTATCTCGAACTGGTCACCAAGGCCCTCATATACTCACAAAGAAAAAGGTCACTCTAATGTCTGATGCGCACTCTCTAGAAAATCAACAACGTCCTCTTACATTTTTTGCTTCTGCTCCAAAAGGCGTTGAAGATTTATTAGAAGAGGAAGTTCTTCAATATGGTGAAATTGAAAAGAAATCCGCCGGTGGAATTAAGTTTAAGGCCATTCCTATTAAGGCCCTTGAGTTTCTTTTACGCACGCGTCTGGCAAGCCGTGTTTTCCTGCAAATTGAATGTTATCATATTCAAAGCGAAAAAGATCTTTATGAACGTGCTGTTGAAAAATGGTGGCACCAAGTTTTTAAATTGAATCAAACTTTTAAAATCACCACTCACGTGGATGGAAGAAGCCGACAAAAATTTACGAATGACTTATATCTTTCTCGCCTCTTAAAGGATGCTATTGCCGACAGCTTTAGAGATGAGTTTGATGGCAAGAGACCTTCTGTTGACACTCGTTCACCAGATATTGTCTTGGCCCTTAGAGTTGAAAAGAGTAAAAAACGGCCAGGCTTTACTGCAACCATATCCCTTGATCTATGTGGAAAGCCTCTTTCGAATCGCGGATATAGAGAGAGTGGTCACTCTGCTCCTCTCAGAGAAAACTTAGCGGCCGCGATCGCTCAAATTTCTCTTAATCAATCTGAGTCACACACTAAACCTTTGCCGACATACGACCTCATGTGTGGAAGTGGAACCCTTCTTTTAGAGATGGCCATGATTCAAATTGGAGTCGCACCAAGCTTTCTCAATTTAGAGTGGTCAATCCAAAATCGCAGGCGCCCTTTTCACTTTTTAAATCACCTCTGGTTTGAACACCTCAAGCTTTCAACTATGGCCTTTAGTCTTATGAATCAAATTGTTGAAGAGTCTAGGCACAATCTTAAAATTTGCGAGAAGTGGGAAACTTTTATTTTTGGCTCTGACCAAGACAACGAGGCCCTCGAGCAAACGAGACGAGGTTTTGAATCTTTGGGTATCCCCAAAAATCTTTATCAGCTGCAAAACCGTGTCATGAGTGAAACCAAAAAACAAACCAAAGAAGGAGTTATTCTGCTTAATCCTCCTTACGGAAAAAGACTTGAAGAGATTGAAGAGCTTGCCAATACTTATCAAATGATGGGTGACACACTCAAAAATGATTACTCTGACCTTACGGCCTATATCCTGACATCAGAGCCGACTCTCTCAAAAGAGATTGGACTTAAAAGCACGCGCAAGTTTCCACTATTTAATGGAAATCTTGATTGCCGCTTACTTGAGTATAAATTGTATAAGTAGAGGGCCTAAGCCTGACCCATTTTACAAATGGTATCAAACTCTTTTTTAGTTACGGGAGTAATCGATAGGCGACTGCCCTTTTGAATGACTTTCATTTGACTGAGAGTTTTTCGCTCTTTTATCTCGTCGAGAGTGACATATTTTTTGAACTTTTCCACAAATTCAACTTCAACCATAAACCAGCGCGGTTTTTCTGGCGAAGACTTCTCGTCATAATAAGCGCTTTTTTGATTAAAAGCACTCGGATCGGGATGAGACTCTTTAGAGACCTTGGCAATTCCTGCAACTCCAGGAGGACGACAGCTTGAATGATAAAAAAGAATCATGTCTCCACACTTCATCTCATCGCGCATGAAGTTTCGAGCTTGATAATTTCTCACACCACTCCAACCTTCGCGCTTTACGCGCTTAAGATCATCAATCGAAAACTCATCAGGCTCAGACTTCATTAACCAATAGCGCATGGATCTACCTTACCTCTTGGGCTTACCTCTTGAGAAGATCGGCCAGTTTTTTGCGCTGAAACTCAGGCAGAGCAAAGGCCCCACGATGCGTCTCAGGGTTGTAATACTGGAATTCCATCTTTGAGTCGATAACTCTTTGCTCGTCAAAATCATTAAGGGGATGAAGCCCTTTTGAAGCAAAAGTAAAAGACCAAAAACCACCAGGGTAAGTCAAATTATGAAAGTTATAAATTGAGGTAACGTTAAATATCTTATTGAGTACTGCAATCTATGAGCGCTGCGTATCGGCCTCAAGAAATGGAGACTCCCCTTGCGATACAACGATTCCATTATCACTCAAGACTCTTGCGACGTTTGAGTAAAACTCCTCGCCAAAAAGAGGTTTGGCCGGGCCGATGGGATCTGTTGAGTCTACGAGAATCACATCAAATGTTTCCGTTGTCTCGGCCATGTATTTTACGCCGTCATCAATTAATAATTCAACTTTTTCATTTTCATAGCCGACGGCCGTTTGCGGAATATGCTCTTTACAGGCATCGACGACCATGGCATCGATTTCAACTTGAACCACGCGCTCAACACCTGGATGGCGAGCAGCTTCTCGAGCAGTTCCACCGTCTCCTCCACCAATGATCAAAACTTTTTTCGGATTGGGGTGAACAAATAAAGGAACGTGAGAGATCATATCGTGATAAACAAACTCATCGCGCTCACTGACCATTACAAGGCCATCATTGAGAAGCATTTTTCCATGACCGCGCGTTTCTACAACGTCAACCGTCTGGAAAGCACTTTTCCCGCTAAAAAGAGTTCTTTCAACTTTATATTTATGTGCATAAAAATCTTTAAATACTTCTTCAACCCAAACGTTTGAATACATAATAACCTCTTTACTAGATTAGATCTGTGCTGCTTTTTGTTCTTGTTCAACTTCTAAATAATAATGGCAAAAGATGACTTCATAACCAATATCGAGAGTCTCTCGGACAACGGTTTTGCGATTATAAAGCTCAGGCATAAACTGTTGCATATCACAATTAAAGGCAACAGTATCAAAACTTTGAGGAGCTAGCTTCTCAATCAGCCCCTTAAAAATATTTTGAGTATCGAGTCCCAACGGAAGATTAGTTTCAAAACTTACGTAAGAACTCTCCTCTTGAGGAGTCACATGAATAGTACAGTAGAACTGATCTTTGATGGCATTCATGGAATAACCGTAGGGATCAAAAGCAAAGTCATCGATTTGAAAACCTGGCAAGAGTCTCTCAAGCTCAAAAAAGTCTCGAATGGCCTCGGAGCTATGGCCAGGCTCAGTCAAAAAAGTACTCGCCTGACTTTGAATATCATACATTAAAAGTTCTGAGGTAAAGTCATCTGCAATTGGAGTGTAAGGCCGATTTGAATGCAATAAAAAATTATGGTGTTCGTGCTTTGGTCCAAAGCGTAGAGATTTTGCATCAATGAGTTTTTCGATTCTTTCTTTATCATCGTAAAAAGTTGAATTTTGTAAATGACCGAAGTGCTCGTTCTTTCTTTGATAAATCAGGGCCGAGATTTCGTCTGCGCCGACCTTATTTACAATCGCCTCAACTGCATTGGCCAAAGTTGTGGTGCCACAAGTTAACATCAAAAGATGGTGATCCCAGACAAAGAGGCTAGACTCAGACAAGAGATAGGCGTCAACTTTTTCATTGGAAATATCTGACAAAATCGTGGCCTGGGCCTTATCAACAACATCCGCCCAAAATTCACGGCCTAGTTCTCGCAAATTGAGACCCTTAACAATGACTTCAACTTTTTTTTCTGAACCTTCAAAAATCATGTTTTCTCCACATCTGATAAAGAGGTCTATTTTTAAGACGAGAAATGCTCAGCAATTTTTAGTGCCAACGTCGGAGAAGCATACTTTAAAAGGGCCGAACTATTGACCACTTTATTTAAATGCTTGGTAGACTTACTAAAAAAGTAGGGAGATACATCTGAATCTTTGAGAAATATCGTGTGTCCCTTGCCAGCAAACTTCCTTATCACAAAGTCTGAGTCGAGAAAACATATTTCACGGATCATAAAGTTTCGAGCGACATAAATAAGAATCGAGTAATCTGAAAGCTCAACGAGAGACTTTCTGAGTTTTACTCCCTTAGGAGAAGATTGATCCTTCCAATGAACTTTGACTTCTACGCGCTTGTCCCCAATATAAAAATCAAAACCTCTTTGGGAGGTCGATCTTTTTTGCTGCAGGCCAAAGATGCACTTGGCGTACCATTCTCCCAGCTGAACCGGTAGATTTTTACCGTTAAGTAAAATCTGAGACTGGCGCAAGATTTCGTAATTATTATTTACCTGTTCAATTGCATCAAATATGGCCTTATTATCTGGTAAATGAAGAATGTTGATGTTTTTGGCCTGGGAGCGCTTGAGCTTTTTGGCAAATTGCGCCTCAAACCACTGATCGAAGAGCTTTCCTCCTATCAAGTCGTAAGAATCGCAGACAAAACCATTTTTTAATAGGTCTTCAAAAGAGGCAACCTCGTCTAGTTTTTTTGTTAAAAAGCTAAGTGGGGCAAACTCACCCTCTGCGTCATTCTTAACATAAAACAAGTCTTGGTCATAATTAGTATTCCCGTGCCCCTCCGAAGAAAACTCGTGAGTTTCCCGAAAGACTTTTTGTGTTAATTCCATGTTTTCCAATTAATTTTAAGTTCATAATCTCGGACATTTTACCATTGATTGCGAGAAGCTCCAAGAAACAAATCGACCCTCGCTAGGGGGAACGAGGGCCGATTATGAAAAAGCGAATGCTAGGGGGGAACATTCGCTGCGCAAATTTTTTATCTCTTAGTAAACATACCAGTTATATACGTTATAGATCTTTCCCTCGTTGCCATCGTAAATAGACACGGGGTTAGAAATCAAAGGGTATGTCAGGTCAATCACGTACATGCGATTTCCATGCTGAGCAACATACCGACTCGACTCATATTCTTGCTGAAACGGAGAAAGATTATTTTGGTCTACACAGTAGTTCGGGCCGAAACACTTTAAAA
>SKIL01000143.1 GCA_007116425.1 Bacteriovoracaceae bacterium
AGGCCCATTAAACGGTCGGCCTCCTCTTCAACGGAAGGGTACTCAGCTTGATAGAGCTCTTTAAAAAGAATCTCTTTTTCTGAGAGATTGTGTCGCAATTTCTCAATTAAAGTTTTTCGATCGAGTAAATCTCTTAACTTAATTCCTCGCCGTGAGATCTTATCTTCGTAAGCTGGTCCGATCCCTCTTCCTGTCGTTCCAATCTTAACTCGCCCTTGAGATTCTCTCAACCCGTCAAGTAAGCGGTTGTAATAGGTGATGACTGAGGCGTTGGCGGAAATTTTAAGATTTCGAGAGTTGATTTCAACACCTGAGGCCGTCACTTCATCGAGCTCTGTTTTAAAAGCTTCGGGGTCAAAAACAACACCATGACCGATAAGTGAAACACAGTGGGAGTGGAGAATTCCTGATGGGATCAGGTGAAGAACGATCTTTTTGTCGCCGACAATAATTGTATGACCAGCATTGTTTCCACCTTGATAGCGAACCACGAGATCACATTTTGCGCCTAAGAGGTCCGTAATTTTTCCCTTTCCTTCGTCTCCCCACTGGGAGCCAACAATGGCCATAGTTTGCATAGTTTATCCCTTTACTTCGTTTAATAAATTATTGTTGATGAAAAATTCTTTTAATTGATGGACAACCATCTCTCCAACTCTAAATTGGGCCTCTTCAGTTGAAGCACCAAGGTGGGGAGTCATAACGAGGTTGGGAAGCTCTCTTAGTGGAGAGTTTTCTTCTAGTGGCTCTTTTGAGTAGACATCAAAACCTGCCCCTCTGATAGCGTTGTTTTTTAAACTTTCAATTAAGGCCGCCTCGTCAACAATTCCACCGCGGGAAGCATTGATGAGAACGGCATCTTTTTTCATCAGAGAAAGAAGCTCTTTTGAAACGAGACCTCTAGTTTGATCAGTTAGAGGAGTGTGAAGAGAGATGATATCGCATTTAGAAAAAATGTCTTCTAAGCTCTCAGCTTTTTGACAATGTGGCATATCGCTCTTATCTACGAATGGATCAAAGAACATCACTTCTGGTTCAAAGCCTGAAATTCTTTGCGCGAAGATTTGACCAATTCTTCCAAAGCCAACAACTCCAACTTTTTTTCTCCAAAGTTCATTGCCGACAAACTTATTTTTGTCCCAACCACCACTGGCCATTGTTTTGTGAGCGTGGGCGGTTTTTCTTAAGACTGTAAATAAAAGGGCGATAGCATGTTCGGCCGCAGAGTTATTATTTGCTCCAGGAGTATTTGAAACTTTTACTCCCTTGGCCTCACAGGCCTTTTTATCAATATTGTCGGTTCCTTCTCCTGCGCGAATGACATACTTTAACTCGGGGGCTTTTTCTAAAAGATCTGGTGTAATCGTTGAAGCCGACCTGATGACGAGTCCATTAATTTTTGGAAGAAGTTCCATCAGCTTTTCTTGTGAGATTTTTGCTTCGGGATGTACATCGAATTCGGGGGTATTTTTTAGTTCTTCGAAAAGGTCTTTATCAAAACCGTCTGCCGTTACAATGAAAGGCTTCATGAAAACTCCTTTTAAGTCAGATTGAATGGTGTCTCTCAGTCCTTTGAACGCTGCAATTATAGACGTTCCGTTCCTGCTCGAAAAGAAAAGTTTAAAAAAAAGGGGAGCGTGACGCTCCCCGAAGTGTAGGTAGGAGTTAGAGGTCTAGGCGGTTGCCTTAAGTTCAAGATTGAGTTCAAGACAATCGAGAGTTTCTTGAAACTCGGCCAATGTTGGTAAGTTACCGAAATGAGTGTTTTCATACATGTTTTGTGCGATGAAATCAGTTAACTCAATCGGTGAGGACTTCTCTTGTCCCTCGCAAAATGCCCGCCAATTTGAGCGGCCATGCTTGCGGTAATGGTCAAAGAGATCTTTGACGAGTTGATCTTTCGTCTTCACGCCAATACTGATAACCTCTTTGCGCTCATTGAGCTCGAGGTACCAGACCTTGTAGTCGTGTCGACGCCCTGGATGTTTGGATGCCTCAGTGGCGATGGCCAAAAACATACAATGCCTCCCTGTCATGTGTGTGTCGCAAAAAGAAATCTGCCACTCGCTCATATCCTATGGTTGAGAGGCCCTCCTTCTCCCTTTTGCTCTTATAAGCATAGAATGCCAAGACCCTTTGTGGAAGGGGGATTTGGCCAACAAAATATCTCTTGAAGGTTAGAGCTGTTAAGATTTTGAGAGGCAAAAGTGAAATACTCGGTGACATCTTGAGTCTTTTGTAATCACTTTTTATTGATTTTTATCAACCCTATGACTTGATAGAGTGAATCAATCGAGAAAAACGATGATTAATAGAGGACTTTGGTCTATAATGGCAGCGCTTTGTGATGAAAATAATGTGTTGTGTAAGGAGTGTATTATGAAGTCAAAGATCCTTGTAGGTCTTAATGTGCTTATGACGGCGATGGTTCTGGGAGGAGTTATTCACTCTTGTTCTCGCCAAGTCGTAACAGAGGAAGATAAGCAGCTTTTACATGAAGCTCAGTCTTATTTTGAACCACTACCACAGTCAATCATTGACGAAGAGGCCAAGGCCGACTTGATTGTTCTGGGACGAAAGCTCTATTTTGAAAAACAACTTTCTAAAGACGGGTCGATGTCATGTAATACATGTCACGATCTTGGAAACTTTGGAGTGGACAATCTTGCAACCTCTCCAAGCTTTGATGGTTCGGTTAGTGGTGATCGAAACTCACCAACCGTTTATAATGCCGCTCTTCATTTTTCACAGTTTTGGGATGGGCGGGACGAAACAGTTGAAGATCAGGCCTTAGGTCCAATTCTTAATCCGGTTGAAATGGCCATGGCCAGTGAAGAAGAAGTGATGGAGAGACTCCAGGCAATGGATGAATACCGTGAACTCTTTGCAAAGGCCTTCCCAGATGATGAAAATCCTTTTGAATATGTCAATGTTGGTAAAGCGATTGGAGCTTTTGAGCGCACGCTTTTAACGACAGATCGCTTCGATGATTATTTGAAAGGTGATGTTTTCGCTTTGTCGGCAAAAGAGAGAGCAGGGCTTCGCGCCTTTATTGAAGTGGGCTGTATGACTTGTCACGATGGGCCTCTTCTCGGTGGAAACTCTTTTCAAATGATCGGTGCAGTTAATCCTTATGAGACAGAAGACAAGGGAAGATATCTTGTGACTGGAGATGAGTGGGATAAATACTTTTTTAAAGTTCCCTCTCTTCGAAATATCGAAAAAACATGGCCGTACTTTCATGATGGTCGAGTTGAAACACTTGAGGAGGCGATTACTTTGATGGGCCACCATCAGCTTGGTATCGACCTTGATGAAAATCAAGTTAAAGAAATTAAGGCGTTCTTGACGAGCTTAACAGCTAAAGAATTGCCTCACTTTGAAGAGCTAGAGAAGAACTAGAGAATTGATTTTATTTGTTGCTGAAGATGCTCCTGTAATTGTTGCAGGAGCCTCTCGGTAACTTCCATTTGCCTGTATCGGGTTCCCGATAATTGAAAAATCTTTTTTGCTATTTTATTTTCTTCCCGACTTTGGTGCTTGTCTGAGAGATAAATAACTTCACCAATTTTTTTGCTCGCAATAAGCTTTGCACATTCGTTACAAGGAAAAAGAGTCACATAGGCCCGACACTTTTGGAGTGAGCGAGTTGCGTGTAAGATCGCATTTGCCTCGGCGTGGACAACATATCCATACTTTTGATGTTCGAGAGGAGTGTCGCGATCCTTTCCCCAAGGTAATTGCCCTTCATCAATACCGGCAACCATACCGTTATAACCCATGGTCACTTGAT
>SKIL01000318.1 GCA_007116425.1 Bacteriovoracaceae bacterium
ACACATTTAATTGATGTTTCAAGATAGTCTATATCATCTGAGCGATGGTCAATTTTCTCATTGGGTATCTCTTGTGCTCTTACGTAATTATTTAAAATCCATACATAGTATTGAACATGATCCATTAGCCCCATATTCACTGGAGCACATGCAAATCCAAAAATTTCAGCGTCACTTAATTTGCCCTCAGGGTCTGACTCTTCCACCATTTCTGCGAGCTCAATCATCTCCTTTAGGTCAACACAATAAAAAGGCCGCTTAAAAGTCATCGTGTGAAATAGTCTTAAAAATTCAGACAACTTTAATTCAGGTAGATTGTGATCTCTTAATGCCGTATTAACCTGGTTAAAAATATCGAGGTCTGGACCGACCATACACTTTTCTTTTTGTTCAATTTCCGCCTCAAGTGCCATGCGAATATCTTCTAAACCATCGCGCACTTTTGACAAACATCCGGCATGGCCCACAGGAAATCGCTGATATCTTCCGGCCCTACCCGCAATCTGCTTTATCTCACTAATTGAAATCGGAATCTCTTGATTATCGATATACTTCGATAAAGTTGAAAAAATAATTCGTTTAATTGGAAGGTTCATTCCCATCGCAATCGCATCAGTTGAAACGATAATATCCGTCTCTCCCTCATCAAATTTTCTGGCCTGCTCACGTCGAACTTCAGGGCTTAAGCGGCCATATACAATCGAAACCTTAAAATTTAATCGCTCAAGGTCGGCCTTATAGCGAAGCGCATTTCTGCGCGAGAAAACAATCAAGGCATCAGATCGCTCAAGCTCACCTAGAGTGAGCGTGTTTTCTTCAACTAAAAGCTCGGTCATTCTTTCGTACTCACGTACTTCTAATTCATCTCCACACAGGTCGACAATCTGCTTTACTAGATCGAGAACACTTGGATCTCCACACAAGTGAACTTCATCGGCCATAATGTTTACAAGAGCTCGCGTCCAGGCCCAACCTCTTTGGGGATCAGTTATCATCTGAATTTCATCTATCACACAACAGTCAAAATTTTCTTGAAGCCTCGCCATCTCAATCGTCGAAGAATAGTGAGTCGCTCCGTCGACTTCAACGACTTCCTCCCCTGTTAAAAGAGTTGTCTTTACTCCCTTATCGTTGAGAGTGTCATAAAGCTCTCCAGCAAGAAGTCTTAGAGGCGCCAGATAGCATCCGGTTTTAACTGAGGCCAATTTCTCAATGGCGTGATAAGTCTTACCAGAGTTTGTAGGACCCATATGATAGACAATTTTTCTTTTTATAGTACGTGCCTGAGAGTGAATCCAAAACTCTCCTAAGTAATCCATCAAGATTTGAGCTGAGATATCTTTTCGCTTTAGTAAAAGTACTGATTTAACAATTTTCTTAAATTCGCGCTCAAGATAGTTTTCTCCCCGCCAGAAGTTGTTTGATATTTGATAGAAAAAACGATCATATTCCTCATCGGTGAGTAAATCTTCATTATACCCTTCACTCTTTAAGATTGAAGTAAAAAAGGCTTTTAGTGTGGGAACATGTCTTAAGGCAAGATCTGAAGGGTAGTGAAAGGTTTCTTTTACAATACTTTTCACCTGAGATTCGAGTCGATTTAAAGAAGAGCGCTTAAATCGATTTCGCACTTTATAAATAGTTTTCTCGAGATCTTTTTGCATCTCATGGTAAAGATGATTTATCTCGTCTAACCTTAAGCTATCCATTCGCTCTGAGATTTCATCACGAGCTGAAAGAACAATCTTCTCGCACTCTTCAAAAACGGCCTCTCGCAATTTTGTTCTAAACTCGGCGTGACACCCAACGCACTGACAATACATTTCAGAGACTTTCATCGAAAGATCAAAGTCCTCTTTTAGTTTTTTCTGATTTTTTTCGTGATCACTTTTTGTTTCTTCGGCCCACTTTTCAAGGCTTTCGCGATTAAGCTCTAAAATCTCTTCACTTAGACCTCCGTCTGGCCCAAAAAAATACATTTCTTTTTCAGGAAAGAGACAGTCATAAACAAAGCAGGTCTCAAGGATATTTGTTCGATCAATGAAGTCCGAAAAGGAAATAAAATGCTTTTTAAAAAGAGACTGTAGCGAAGGGTACTGGTCAAATAAAGTATATAATTTTTTATGAATCACAGAGAGATGCTCTAAGACAAGCTGTGCATCTTCATTCGTTCTTACAAATTCATCGTCATCATCATCTAGGTTATTAACCCGCATGATGGCCTTTCTTTCACTGGCCAGAACTGCTTTCAACTGATCATAATCGGGAAGCTCGGGAACTCGGTCTTGACTCACGCAATTTTACCTCTGTTATGTTTATGCGATCATAGCACTAAATCAAAACCTTTGAAAAATTAATCCTGAGCACTTAACTCTAGGACATAGCTTAGACCTAGTCTCGCAAAGTTCATGGCATGATGCGAAGAGCCACCACTTCTTTCAATCGTGTCCCTGGCCGTGTGAATATGTGGGTTCCTTTCACGAGTCCGCGTTTCAAATGGCATCGATGCAGGAAATCCGGCCTGATGCCAAGAAGCATGATCCGAACAAGCATAGCCGCATCGATCGTAGCCCCAACTAACTTCAGGTTGATAAGCATCTAGTAATGCACCCAAAAACCTATTCTGTTCTGAGTTTGTAAAATCGCTCATCATCACCATATCCCAATCCGAACCATTATAATTTGTCATATCCAATTGGAGGACACCTAAAATTTGTTTATCCTCGGCGGCCATTTGATTCGCAATCTCTCTCGACCCTCTCAGTCCGACTTCCTCTGCAGCATAGGCCATAAAATAAAGAGTTCGCGCAGGTCTAAAATTCATTTCAGATATGGCGCGAATGATTTCTGTCGTCGTTCCAATTCCTGACGCATTATCATCAGCACCTGGAGCACGAGAACGGCTTTGGCCAAACCATCCAGCAATTGAATCGGCATGGCCTCCAACAACAATTTTTTCTTGCGGATTAACCGCTCCCTCAATTCGTAAAATAACCGAAGGCTGGGGCCAGTTGTCGTGCTCCCAAAAGTACACATCTACATCACTTCGATGAGCGACAATTTGCTCCCATTCATTTTTTAGCCAATGCATTGCCTGAACACCTGTTTCACTTGTGTAATAGCGATTGTGAAATTCTGAAAATGTCTTTATGAACTGAGTAATTCGCTCTTCTTGTAATTTTTCGAAGCCTCTTTCAACGAGCCTTCTTTGCCTAATATCGTAATCAACAAAAATGGCAGACTTCGCAAAATCTCGTGAGCTATAATCAAGTAAACTCTCTTGCGCCGATGTAAAATCATCGTGGACAATAAAACCACCACAGCGTTGAAACTCTCTATGAATCAAAAGTGACATCCAAGGAATCATATCTTCTTCTACTCGTGCCATTGTTATCTCATCAAAAGACTTAAAACTTTCAATTCGCGCGCCAAATTTCTCATTTAAAAAAGGTGCTATATCTGATCCGAATGTAACCCATAGCTCTTGGTCGGTTTGAGGTGAAGGAGACTCAGCGTAGGAAGTTTTAACTAAGGCAAAAAGAAAGAACGAAACGATAATTGATCGAACAAGCACAAATCCCCTCCTAGGATATAAATGTGTCTACATTCTATCTTTTTTCTGAGCGTGTGGAGGAATATTCTTCTTACAACTTCTGACTGAGCTGTTATAATTTTTGTATCTTAAATTTCTATTATTTGAACTGGAGGATACATTGCAAACCTGGATGACAGAGACATTTGGAATTAAATACCCCATTATATTGGCCCCCATGTTTTTAGTTTCC
>SKIL01000342.1 GCA_007116425.1 Bacteriovoracaceae bacterium
AATATAGAAAGAAAAAGAGTCTTGATACAGGTTAGAGGTTTTTACTTTTTGGTTAAAGCCAGTTCTAGCGGTGATTGAAATATCAATTTGTCTTTCTAGGAGTTGTCTTAAGATTTCTCTGGTTCGCCCAGTAGAGATTAATATTTTTATTTCAGGATATTTTTTTCTAAGACTAAGAAAAATCTCAGGCCATAGGTATCTTGCAATTGAGTCATAAACTCCGACCTTTATGGTCCCCTTTGGTTGCTTCGGATTTTTATCCAGGTTTGCTGAAAGCTCATCAGCTTGACGGAAAATTTCATGAACAAATTCCAGAAGAACTTCGCCCTTGTGAGTTAAACGCACACCTCTTGGGTGGCGGTCAAATATTTTAATATTTAGGATTTTTTCAAGCTGTGAAACTTTAAATGATAAACTTGGTTGGGAAATATTTATTTCTTCGGCCGCCTTTTTAAAACTTCCCCACTTCGCAATGACTCCAACGCTGGTGATTTTTTCTAAGTGATCTAAAATAAGTGTTCTGTTCATAGACTTGATATAGATTTAATCTATATCACATGTCAAATATTTATAGGTTACATCTAACCTAGATTCAGGCATATTTCATCCTGTAAGGCCTTAAGGGGCTCTGCGTTGTTTTTGACTGAACTTTAAAGGGGTTTTCTATGAAAAAGAAATTATTACTAGTATCCATGTTTTGTAGCTTAAGTGTTTTATTCGGTTCTCAGTTGGCGATGGCCAACTCTGACGAAGTTGAACGTCCATCAAGTTATCAATTTCAACTTAATGCAGATGAAATCGTCGAGTTCTATTCATTTGAAATGATGGAGTTAATTAGCTTTTTAGATATAAACGTTTCTGATTGCCGAGATCAAAGAGGCGTTAGAGTTACAGCTCCTGCTGAATTTTTTGTAAAAAATGGTAGATCGTCACAGGATGTAGACTTACAAAATACTTCCGTTGAGGGACGATTTCATTTTCGTAATTCTGTTAATTGCACGAGAGAAGCGATGCAAAGAGAGCTAATGTTTATCTTTTCTGAGGGTGCATATGTTGAATACTCTAGTCACCGTCCCATGGTCGAAAATGAGGTTTGTGGAACATTTGGAGGGGGATGTCGTTGGATTAGACGCCCTGCCCCTTACAAAGAGCATAGGCTTAATTTTGAGGCCCTTAATGAGTCTGATCTTCCAAGGAGTGTTGATCAAATTAATTTAAGAATAGAGTTTAAAGCTCAAAACTAAGACCGACTTCAAAGTCAGCTGCATAAGTTCGCTTGTGCAACTGATAAATATCACCGTTTCTAATAAGGTAATGTACTTGCGCAATATCTTTTAAGAGGCATACGATTAAGATGGTTGCATTATTAAATGGGAGTAATGATGATATCTCATAAAATCGCCATCTTGATCGCCGCTCTTTTTTTGAGCTTTCATGTACAGGCAAACTCAGAAATTGACCTCAAGTTACAGGATTATATTTCTGAATTTAATTTAAATGTCCCTATACAAAACTCTGAGATCATTCGCCCTCTTTTTGTGCTCGGTCAGCAGCTTTTTCACTCTCAAGCTCTTTCTCTTGCAAATGATATTTCATGTGCTCACTGCCATAATGGTATGAATGGAACTGGTGATGGACTTCCTTTTTCGATTGGAACAGGCGCTCTTGGGAGTATTGGCTCTCGGGTTCAGGGTGAGGCGGGAGTCACTCGTCGCCATTCTCCATCATTGTGGAATTTAGGAGCAGAGGATGTTGAGTTTCTTTTTTGGGATGGGCGAGTAGGATTTCATCAAAATGCTCATGGACAAAATTATATCACCTCACCCTCACGTTTTATAAACGGTCTAGATCCTCTTTTATCATTTATTACGCTTAATCTGGTTGATGCGCTTGCTGTGCAATCAATTTTTCCAGTCATTAACTCTGTCGAAATGACGGGGGAAGGGTATGAAAACTATGAGGAAGACATTCTTTGGGAAATGATTACAGAGAATGTGTTTAATTCATCAGCAGCAGATATGCCGACACTTTTTCGCATGGCCTTCCCTGGAGTTGAAAATTATAATATCGGGCATATAGCTTTATCATTGTCGCATTTTCAAAAGCATCAGTTTTTTGTGGATGATACTCCTTGGGATGATTATTTGCGTGGTGATATTTACGCTATGTCTGAAAGAGAAAAGCGTGGGGCACTCTTATTTATGGAAAAGGCCCAGTGTATTCAATGTCATAGCGGAAATCGTTTTTCTGATAATAGCTTTCATAATATATTAATTGCGGATATTGGAGTGGGTGAAGCACCGAATGATAGGGGGCGCTTTGAAGTAACGAATGATCGAAGAGATAGCTATGCTTTTCTTACACCAGGACTTCGAAATATTTCTCTATCACCACCTTATATGCATAATGGTCTTTTTGTAACCCTTGAAGAGGTTGTTGAGCATTATGATCATCCGATGAGGACTCTCATGCACTATCAAACGGATCTGTTGAATGATCGCTATGGTCGCTTTTATAACCGGCCAATAGTTCGATCTTGGGATCGAGATCAAATCTGGGAGCAGAGACAAACTCGTTCAGATAATTTGCCGATGCGCCTCTTCTTAACGACGCAAGAAAAGGCCGATCTTGTGACTTTTATGAGAGAGTCCCTGACATCCAAAAGGTGGAGAAATCGCTAGGTGTCTTTACGTCGACAGTTGGGATGAGTGTCAGCATCTTAAGGATGCCCCACATGAGTGGGGCAAAAAATAGGGAGGAGAAACTCGCTAATAACGTTTTTCTATTCTTGCCTCAATGCGGCCACGTGAAGAATTATTCCAAAACTCTTCATATTCATAGCCTACGAGCTCGAAATCTTTATTGAGCCAAAGTACAAAATCATCCTTGAGATTTCCTCTCCAGTCTAGATCAGGAAATGCTACCTTATAAACTTCATTTCCTCTTAAAGCTCTTACTTGCTGACTGTCGATTTCTCTTTCTAAAGTTTTATATGAGATTGTAATGCCAACATTTCTACCAGTTGGTGGATAATAGAAGGTAAACGAAGCTCCGTTTTTAACCCTTCCTTCCCAATCTATAAGCACTGAAAGACCTCTCGCATCCCCAACTGAAGATAGTTGAACATATCCGCCCGGCCATAAATACGTAGCTGCTGAGGTTGGGCCTACAACTCTTGCCTCACTTGTAGGTATGCTCAAAAAATTTAAAGTTCCAATAATCCCAAAAAATAAAAAAGTCGTCTTCATCAAGTTTGTAATCATCATTTCTTTCCTTATATTGGCCAGTGATTGCGCCTCTTGTTTTCGGTCTAGTTACTGTAATCTCTTTGACAAGACATTGTGATATCCACGAAATCGTCTGGTTCGTCTGTGTTAATCGAAATAGTTAACCTCTTGAGGTCGCCCGGGGGGTTATTTCCCCTGATGACAAGTTCCTCAAAATCAGAACCTAAACTCCATTTTGCCTCAAAGCTATAAGTCAGTCGCTCTTGAGGTCTATCCCAAGAAAAACTGGTTACCTTGAGCTCAAGGCCGGTAGGTTCAATATTAAAAGGGGGGGTGTTTGGACTTTTAGTGGTCATCCACACCCGAGCTGGAACCACCCTTCCTCTATCTACCATGGGCATTTTTATGGATATTCCACCATGCCAATCCTCATCATCTGTAAGACAGTGGAGATCTGCCTCGACTTCGGTTTCAAACGGAAAATCATAATCAAAAGCAAGAGCATCTGCCCCATAACCGACAATTCCTGCAACAAAAAGTCTCGTGAATACTTGAAGCATGGAATACCTCCATTCCTTTTAAGCTGTGTATAGACTTTTTAAGTTGCAATTGAGGGTTAAGTAAAGATGAATGGATAAGCCTGTAAAAAGAACATACCTATCCGGGTCCCTATCATATTTGTGCATCTTTGTTGAGGACTCTTTGATATTTCGGCCTGATTAAAAATTGACATAAAAATGCTTTTTTTATGTAGATTTTTTAATATGATGATGACTATGGAAATGTCACAAATCCCTTTTTCGGAAGCATGCGAAAGAAATAAAGAACCTATTCGTGAAGTTCTCTTAAAGTATTTAAGGCGAGGACATCTCTTAGAGATGGGGTTTGGTACTGCTCAGCATGCGTTTTATTTTGCAAACCAATTTCCAAATATTAAATGGTTTGCGAGTGATGTTGCAGAAAATCAGCATACATTCATTCAACGGCAAAATCAAACCAAAGAGCTACCTCCAAATCTCTGGGGGCCTCTTGAATTAAGGGCAAGATTTGATAAGACGTTAAGTGAACAACTTTCTCCTCAGCTGTCTCAAATTAATTACTCTTCTAAGTTTGATTATTTTTTTACGGCCAACACCCTCCATATCATGAGTTTAGAAGAAGTCGAGATTTTCTGCCAACAAGTACATGAGATTCTTAGTACTGGTGCACTTTTATTTTTTTATGGGCCATTTAAATTTAGGGGTGAGTTTACTTCAGTAAGTAATGCTAACTTTGATCAAAATCTCCGATCACGAGGTGTCGGCTCTTGTATTAAAGATTTTGAATGGATTCGCGATATCTTAAAAAATCATAAGATAGAATTCTCTGAGCGAAATGATCTTCCCGCCAACAATCAATTACTAGTTTTTCGTTCGTCCTAAAGACAGGAATATTTTACGGAGAGTAAAATGCTGGAGCATCAGGCCCAAGAGGCATTCCTGTTAATAACCATATTCCTAACATTATTGACCATGTGAGACCAAAGGCAATCGAGTAGGGAAGCATGGTTGAAATAAGTGTTCCAATTCCTATTTTTGGATCATATTTTTTTGCAAAAGCAATAATGATCGGAAAGTAGGGAAGAAGTGGAGAAATAATATTCGTGACTGAGTCACCGACTCTGTACACATTTTGTACAACTTCAGGTGAAAAGCCCATGAGCATAAACATGGGGATAAAGACGGGACCCATAATCGCCCACTTTGCTGAGGCACTCCCAATAAAAATATTAATCGTCCCCGTCACAAACATAAATCCTATCATGAGAGGAATTCCTGTAAGCCCAATCCACTCTAGAAAATTGGCACCTTTGATGGCAATGACTAGCCCCATATTGGACCAATTGAATAAGGTCACAAATTGAGCAGCAACGAAAGAGAGAATAATATAGCCGCCCATTGTGGCCATATATTCATTAGTCATTCCCACGGCATCCTTATCACTCTTGATAGTTCCTGCAACAACACCATATGAAAGTCCGCAAAAAAGAAAAAGAAACATAATGAGAGGAACTAAACTTCCATAGAAAGGATCTAAACTCCCCTCCGCTCCTCGAAGCAGGCCATTCTCTGGAATGCTCATAACTGCCACAAGAATAAGGGATAAAATAAAGACTATCGCAGCAACAACAAGACCTTTAGACTGTTCACTGGAAATCGCTTTGAGTTGATTGTTTGAAGAATCAGAGATTTGTACTCCTAAGCTTTTTGGATCCCATTCTCCTAACCGTGGTTCAACAATTTTATCTGTTATTATTGTCCCCACGAAAGTCAGAATAAAAGTTGAAACAACCATGAAGTAATAGTTGGCCGTGGGATGGACAATATAATTTGGGTCGATGATTTGTGCCGATGTCGTAGAGAGCCCTGATAAGAGTGGATCCAAAGAAGTTAGTAGAAGATTAGCACTGAACCCAGCAGAAACGCCCGCAAAGGCCGCGGCCAAACCGGCGAGAGGGTGCCGTCCAAAGCCAGCGAATAAAACTGCACCTAGAGGGGTGAGGACAATATAACCAGCATCAGCGGCCATTGAGCTTGTAATTCCACCAAATACCAGTGTGGCGGTGAGTGCACTTGGAGGAACAGCTGTAACAAACTTTTTTAATGCCGTGTCAATTAAACCGGAACGTTCGGCAACACCAATCCCAATGACTGTGACTAAAACCATTCCGAGTGGAGGGAAGTTGGCAAAGTTCATTGTCATCTCTGTAAAAATTCGTTGAAAATAATCTTTAGAAAGTAAATTCGTCACAAGTACGGGCCCTTGATTGGCCGGGTGAATTGCTCCTACTCCAACCCATGAGAAAATTCCTGAAATAACCAAAATTCCCAGAGTTAGAATGATAAAAATGGTGACGGGGTCTGGCAAACGGTTCCCAACGCGCTCCACTATATCGAGTCCACGATCGACGATTTTTGCTAGCATAAAATATGTCCTATTTCTTAGATTTTTCTTATACGAAAAAGTATAGTGAAGATAGTATGTTAATTAAAGCTATTGAGGTGTCTTTATGAACAAATATTTTCATCCTGCGAGTGGACGAGGTTATGCTGATCATGATTGGCTGAGAAGTTACCATAGCTTTAGTTTCGCAAATTACTATAATCCTGAAATGATGGGGTTTGGAACCTTACGCGTCATTAATGATGATTGGATTGCACCTGGTAAGGGTTTTGGGACGCATCCTCACCGAAATATGGAAATTATTACGATTCCTTTAACTGGAGCTGTTAAGCACGAGGACACACTTGGAAGCAGCGCTGTGGTAAAGGCCGGAGAGGTTCAGGTTATGTCTGCTGGAAGAGGTGTTGCTCACTCAGAGTTCAACGCTTCTCAGTCTGAAGAGCTAACTTTGTTTCAAATTTGGGTTCTTCCCAATAAACATAATGTTGAGCCTCGTTACGACCAAAAGGAATTTGATGAAACTGAAAGACAGAATAAATTTCAATTAATTGTTTCTCCCGATGGCAGAGACGGATCGCTTTTTATTCACCAGGATGCTTATTTTTCACGGATTGATCTTACTCCAGGAAAAAAAGTCTCATATCGTCCGTATAGCTCTCGCAATGGTTTATATTGTTTAAGTATCAATGAAAATATTCTTATACAAGATCAGCCTCTTGCTCCTAGAGATGCTTTGGGGACAGATTTGTCTACGGAAGAAATTCTTATCTCTAATGATAAAGAGAGTACTTCACATGCCTCTGTTTTGTTAATGGAAGTCCCATTATCGGTTTAAATGGGTTATGGAGCTTTATGTTGCGTGTATTATTTGTGATCATTATTTTTTCAATTCTTAATACGGCCTCGGCCTTAGAGCGTGATGAGAAAGATCTATGCCTTAAGCGGCCTATTGAGCTAAACCCTAGTGGCAAAATACCTTGTGATGCCATAACCATTGGGTGGTCTTTTGATGGAAAGGCCTGTGTGAAGTCCTATCTCGGCTGTTTTGGTGAGTTTCCATTTGAGTCAGAAGAAGCTTGTGAGATGGCCTGTTTAGAAAATGAGTATTAATGCTGCCACCAGTGTTCTGGACCTAGGCAGTCACTGTCTGGCATGACCCATCCCGTTGTAGGATCGAAATCCCATCCCGCAATTTCAAAAGATGGTGGGTTGCAAAGGTCTGCTTCTGTGATGGCCTCGACAACTCCCGTATTTGAACCTAAGCCTAAAGCGGAAGCACTTAAGAGAGGATTTGTCTCATCCACCCACATTGAATTAATAATTGATGACGTTGCTTCTTCAGATTCTCCAACAAGTCCTCCTGAGTTAGGCGAAAATACTGTATTATGTGCATAGGACTTCTCAAGGGTGCCGAGGTCATTCCAGCCGATAAGTCCTCCTGCGACGCTCATTCCTCCTCCTGTTGTCTCGATTGTACCGTCTCGATGATAGGATTTTTGAACAAGCCCATCATTCATCCCGACTAGACCACCCGCGAACATCGATGCTTGTACGTTTGCCGTTGACCAAGAACGAGTAATTGTTCCGAGGTCATTGTAGCCGACCAAACCTCCAGCATCGTAAGCTGATTCAATTGGGACGTTATTAAATGAGTTTTCAATGGTCCCATCATTCCATCCAGCAACACCTCCAGCACCTTCGTCAAAGGCCTTTATTTCCCCGTTTGTTTCGAATAAAACTTCGGAATCAATGATCAGTCCGTCTTCGTCATTGAGTGCCACAACTCCACCAACTCCGACCTCTCCGAAAATTCTCGGATCTACGACGGTACAATTTTGAATAGTTCCGTCATTCCAACCAACAATCGCTCCTGCTCCTCCAAATTCATTTTCCATATAAATTTGACTGAAAACGACATTTTTTATCGTTGCACCCCATGATAAGTGATTAATCACACCGATATCTTCAGGAGTATGGTATTCCAAAGTAATATTTTTTACCGAGAAACCATTTCCATCTAGTGTTCCCGAAAAAGTTTCAATAATTGGTTCTGTGAATGTGCCATGACCTATAAAGTCTACATTGCCTTTAAGAGTAACGTGTGAATTTATATAATTACTGATGGATAAGAAGTGACTGGGGCTGCACACCATATAGGGGGCCGAAACAGTTCCATCAACACCTGCTAAATTCGAGTTCCCAAATGGGGTCGAAGCTGGATTACAAGCTGTAATGCTAAAAGGCGATGTATCTATATAAACTGTTTCATTCGAAATGGAGCTAAATCTTAATTGATAAGCATCTTCTCCTCCAGCATGTGTATCCCCACTGATACTTAACACTGAAAATTCTACGAATCCATTTAATGCTATTTCTTCACTTCCTTCCTGTTCCAAGAATCCACTTGGAGCGCCGGTGAGCATTTCTACACGTACATATTCATCGGAGATGGGATTATCGTACATATCAAAAATCATGATTTCTATTGATGGGAGAGTTTCGTTTAGATAGTATGTCCCACTAAAGTCACTCATAAGGTTCATATATGACGGAGGTCCGTGAACAATGTCTAAAGCAAGAGAATCGTCAAAGTAATCTGAAAGGTCGCTGAGTTGTAACTCTGAATTTTCTGCATATTCTGTATAAAAATAAAGCTGGATCGAGCCTGTTCCTGCAGGCATTGTTATAAAGGGATCTGCTTGAGCTCCGGCACAGTTTTCATCTGTAAAGATTTCAAGCTCGGCCGGTGAAGTATTAAGATAAAGTTCTACATCTTCAATTAAACTTTCTTCCTCACCATTGCGATAGGAGTTAATCCAAAAAGGTTGACATGTTCCAACCTCTGTTATCGCCGGATCGAGGAAGAAAAGAATTTCATCAATAGCAGAGATTACAGTTGTTTCTGGAAAAAAAGCTCCTAAAGTTGCATCCTCAATTATGAAAGGCTCGTCATTTTGAGCAATATTAGATGCTATTGAAATATAAAACTCTGTCTCTGCTGAATTCTCTGGGATGAAAATATTGGAAGCATCCAGCTGGTTCATACATGTCGAATCAGAGAAAAAGGTGAGATGATCATGAAGTACATTGATATTAAGACTGTAGTCTTCGCTGACAATATATGGTTCATCATACTCATTTTTTAATGTAACTGAAAAAAGGTCAGAGCATTCACCTGTTATGTACTCCGGTGGACTTGTAAGATAAATATTATCAGGTTCATTTACTGGGTCTGGGGCGGGGGTTACTTCTTCTATAATATAGTTGAAAACCTTTGGCTGGCCATTGCCTCGATTTGTTGAAGCTAAGACTTCAAAAGTATAAGCGCCAGGAATTAAATCTGTAAGCGTGTACTGATAGGCATAGGGGGGGACTTCATAAAAGGCTATCAACTCACCATCTAGGTTGACTCTGATATGATATTCTTCAATCTGTGTTAGTTTTGATGGAGCAGGCTCCCAAATAATATCCAGCGTATTCTCACTCGACTGATTATGATTTACTGAAGAGGGGGGGCGCGGTAAAAGGTAATTCATAATTAATGAAAAACTATTAGCGTCACATCGGTCTTGAGTTAACCTTACATTGACCTCAACTTCACCACCCTCCAGTTTCATTGATATTGTATTATCACAATAAATGTCGGCCTCAGCTACGATATACTCACTCAGTCCAAAGAATTTAAAGTCCCATTCTCCATTGTCAAAGTCTAGAGTTGAATTAGAGCTGAGGTCGTAGACTAGTTGCTCATTTGTGTCTCTTGAGTAGGCCAGGAGGTAGGCACCTCCGTCGAAAAGGTGATTAAGTTGCATTTGTGAGACATGAACATTGATTGCTGTTGTCGGTCCGAGTGAATTGCGCTTAAGACAACCTGATAAAAACAGGGTCAAAATACAAAGACCAAGGGTAATTTTTAGTTTGTCTAACATTTAAATCTTTTTGTTAAAAAGGTTCATTATGTTACCTATCGGAGACAGTTTACTTGATTATAGATGTACCTCAGAATAATTTATTTAAGCCGTGTGAAATTAGTAGCTTGCGGGATTATGCAGATAGGTTTTGGCCATATTTGTGCCAAGTAAGTATGTCAGTCTATTGGAGCTTTTCTACTAACTTTGGTAGGGCTTCCTTGGTCAGTAGGCATACTCAAAATTTCATCTATACAGACATGTCTGTGCTGTTCCAGCATAAAAGAAATTTGCCGAGCGATATCGTCTGCAGTCAATGGTGTCATGCCAGCGTAAACTTGCTTCGCTTGGGAATGATCTCCCTTAAATCGAATTAATGAAAATTCAGTTTCAACCATGCCGGGAGAGACTTGCATGATTCTAAGATTTTTTCCGCAAGTTTCTTCGCGCAATGTTTGTGTAAACGCCCTTAGAGCGTGTTTTGTCGCACAGTAAACTGCTCCACCTGAGTAGGTCCAATGACCGGCCACACTGCATACATTGATAATATCTCCTTCTCCCTTTTCAATGAGTAAAGGAGTAAAAGCATGGCAGATTTTAATTGCGGCCGTTATGTTCAAGTCGATCATTTTTTGGATATCACTCCATTCGGATGCACTCACCTCGTCTTTTCCAAGTGCAAGACCCGCATTATTGATGACAATATCGATCTTTTTACCAAGCTTTTTGATCATTTGTTCTCGTTCAAATTCGCTCGTAAGGTCGACGCAATAATACTCGCAATTTATCTCTTGGGCCAAGGACTTGAGCTGATCCTCTCTTCTTCCAGTAGCAACAATTTCTATACCACTTTGAGCAAGTTTATAGGCCGTCGCCCTTCCTATTCCAGAGGTTGCTCCTGTAATAAGGGCAGTTTTATTTGTTTTCATCATGACTAAAGTTTTTTCTTTTTTTGTCGATAAGAGTTTGTAAATGTTTATCCTTTATACATCGAATAGGATTCTTATGAAAGTCAAATCAATTAGCTTTTTCGCTGTCATTCTGAGTTTATTCTTAAGTATGCCATCTTTTTCGTTTGTTTTTAATGCGCAAAAAGAGGGACTTAACTACTTACTAGAAGTCAGTAAGTCAGAATTTCCTGAAGATTTTAATCGTTATCGCGATAAATTTCATAATCTGGCCCAAATGTGTCGACATGCTAATAACCTACGTTTTCCAAATGATATTATGGAGACAGATGTTCCGACACCAAAACTTGGTGGAACAGGTACGATGACAAAGAATCAAGCTCTTATAAGACAGGCCCAATATGAAAATTTATCTTCACAGATATTAAAGGAAGTTGAAAGTATTGAGGCCAGTTTTAATCATATGTTTCCAGAGTCGACTTGTACTGAAACTTTAATTCAGTTCTCTCCAGAAAGACTAATTTTGAGACAAGTTACAAATCGGCTAAGTGAATTGAAACAAATTATAGAAAATGGCGAATTTAAAAACTGTGCACAAAGAATTGAGGGAGTATTCAATGAAGCCTCTTAAAAATATTGTTTTTTTAATATTTTGTTTACTTCTTTACTCTTGTGACGACAGTGGAGGTGGATCTGGTAGCTCTTCGAGTAGTGGTTCTTCAACCTTTTGTGAAACAGGTCAGGTTGTTGGTGGTCAGTGCCAAAGTCGTGACGATGTGGGCGGAAGCACGGGCCTTTCACTTTTAAGTTCGAATGTCAGCTCTGGTCAGACCGTCGATCAGGACATTATTTTTAGCTTTACTTTTTCTGAATCGTTGGCGGACTATTCTGTCATTTCAAACTCGGCCCTTCCTGGTCAATCTAACACTGTTATTTTAAAAGACTCTCAAAGTGGAGAAGAGATTGGACTCATCGTTCATGTAGATGGACCACATGTCACAATCTCTCCCTTTGTTCCTCTCGATGGCGGAAGAGTCTATCATTTGACTTTTAAAAAAGACATAGAGGATATAAATGGAGAGAAATTAGAAGAGGATATATTTATATCTTTTGGGACAAATAATAGTATTGATTATGGAGTTGCTGGTGACACTGTTGTGAGTTGGGAAATGGTTCACAATCCTTCGGCCCCAGTTTCTCATTTTATTCTCTTGTATGGATCGTTTTCGAGTGTGGCATCTGGTCAACAAGATATGAATTTCGAGTGGCCCCACCAAAAAATACTTAAACCATCAGGTCTAAGAGATGACTTGGAAGGCACGAGATCTTATCACTCCAGAATGGACAACTCGGAGTTACCTGGAATTATTCCTGGCATTGAAAATTACTTTGTAATGCAAGCTTGTAATGCTCATGGGTGTAGTCCATACTCTGAAGAAGTCAGTAAGTACTTTGATTAAAAAAATGTATTCATTGGCAAAACACTGGTAAAAAATCTTCTTTTGCGGAGAGGCATTGGCCTCTCCACTCCCCATCTTGAAAGTGAGCGTAACCATACCACCAATTAATTAAATCACCCTCTTTTAAAATATACTCATGAGGGTAAACCTCTGGTGCAATTCCATTTACTGAAAAACACCATCCATAGGAAAGCATTTCATTATGAGAGATAATAACCAATGAGTCGATACCAGTCGGGGTTTCTAGTATTGAATTAAAACCACGGTTAGTTCCTAAAAAAGGAATATTGTATTTTTTGAAAACTTTTAGAGAGATATCTCCGACAGATATTAAGTGCTGGTTTTCAATTTTGATATGAGTTCGGATTGTTTTTTGAGAGTAGTCACACGGTGAGTGAAGGGTGAACTCAACAGCGTGTGCTTGTGCAATAAAGAGAGCGGGTAGTAAAAAACTCAAAAGTCTAATCATGAAGTCATAACCTTGTTCTTGATACATTTTGAAAACACTTCTATTTAACTTGGGCCCTGTAGTCAACTTTTCTTTATCCTTCTATGTTGGAAAATCAGCAGCTTGTAGGTGAAATGCCTTTGTCCAGTGACAAAATTATCTTATTTGAGAAAAAAATCAGGGGATTTAAATAAATTGAATGAGATATTCATTTCAAGGCGTTGACCGAAATATTTCATTGGTATGACTTAATAGAAAGCTAAATATGATAGCTTTAAAAAAGTAGTCGCCGCTTTATTTGTTAGGAGAATTTTATGTTTTATAGTGATTTTAAAAACTACTTGAATACCGTTTCTAGCGGTGGGCCTATTTCAGAAAAAATTCCAATTAGCGGCTCAAAGTTGAGCTATCACATTATGGAGCTTGAGAAGTTTATCATTGATCGCTGTGCTAAAGACTTTATCAAGCGTGTTCATAAGTATGCAGGCCACGCAAAACGTAAGTGTCGAGTGGACTTAGATAATCCTGTATGTCCTCATGAAGCTACTGTGGAAGAACTCCTTAGGTCCTGGGGGCAGTTATATAATTTTAATCTAGATCCCAATTCACTTTTTATAAGAGAAGCTTTAAAGATGGAGCGAGTCTCGGTCGACGAGTTTTATGCTCATATCTATAATC
>SKIL01000372.1 GCA_007116425.1 Bacteriovoracaceae bacterium
AGACAAACTATACCATGGACAATGCTTATGCTTATTCTTGGAATGGCGGCCTTTTTCTTGGGAGGTGCTCACGATACAGGAATGGTTCAAAAGACGACTCACTCTGGTGTCGTTCTTGGGTTTACAGCGGCCATGATCATTGGCTTTTTTAGGCAGTGGTATTATCTAGGTAAGGCCCATGTGCTCTTACGTAAAATTAAAACGCTATTTGATATTCCTGATGCAAGTATGTAATTAGATCGTTTTTACCCAAATGAAAACTTTACTATGTCCAGCTGGCGCCCGACCTCTAGAGCGAGTGCGACTCTCATAGATGACAGTTTCATCAACTTCTGTAACCTCAGTTAAAAACTCTTTAAGCCCAGAGCGTGGAACGAAGAGATTATAATAAACACCTCCAGGAACAAACTGACCAGGCCTCACATTATCCGCCTGCTCAACAGAATATTGAGATAACAAACTATTCAGCCTTGCTCTAGACTCGTATGCATTTGCTGTAGTCATCATAACTCTATAAACAGTGATATTTCCAAATCGAGTATCCCTGTAACCCCCAGCTTCGACTTCTTCAAATTCAGAACGTTCAAGATCCACAACCGAAAAATCTCTGGGCAAAGTATCCCACGAAGTTACAACAATCTCTGACTCTGTTTCAAAGCGGTCTTGCATTAGATCAATATCAGCAAACATATCAGCAGACTCATCGATAATTTCATCAATTTCGTCTGGGTTGAGATCAAAACCGCCTTCCGTTGCATCAGTCGATGCCGGTTGAAAAGTTAAAGTTCGATCAAGCCACTGAAGCTGTGGTTCATAAATGCTAATTTTATTTACCAAATAATCTTTATACCAATGATTCGCGGCCTGAACGGCCCAAATGAGAATGCCACCAATAACAAATAAGGCCACAACATCGCGAGCAGTTTTCAAATAACCTTTAATATTTGCCTTTCGCTTAATCTTTTGCAAGCTAATCTGTGTCTTAAAAAAATCTTTTCTAATTTTTCTTAGGAAATTCATCCAGTCATCATAGAGAGTAATTTCCATACCGGGCATCACATCTTCATGATGAGACCCCAAGATGTCTGAAGATATATCTAGCTTTACTCTTAACTCAGAAAATTTTAAATTCGCATGCTCTGAAACATAATAAGGAGTCTGGAAAAGTTCGCTCAAACTTTCATCGTAAAAAGGATACTGCTCAAGAAAGTAATTTCTTAAAGTTGTCGAAACATAAGATATCGATAGCTTACTTTGAAGGGCCAACTCTTTGACACTAAAATCTTTTTTTACAAATACAAAACACAATAACTTCTCTTGTAGCCATGTAAACCAAGTCTGCACTGGCCCAGCATCAATATGTGATTTAGCGTAATCAAAGCGCTGGATAAGTTCAGAAAAACTTAGGCCATCGACAAAAAAAAGATCCCAGAAATCATCGAACTCTTTTTCATAACGCCCCTGCCATGTGACGGCATCAAGATTCAAACAAATCCATGCCTTAAAATGATCGTAATCATGTCGATAAAATATATGCTCGGGGTTATTGCTCATAATTTCTTAGATTACTGTTTTGGTATTAGATCTGTCGAGAAAGAAAAGATTTTTTGCACTTTGATCTTCAAGAATAACAAACCCCTAAAATCAACGACTTAAACTCTTCTTAAGTGATCTGAGACACGTTTTTTGCCCGGTTGAACAGTCAGACCTATTGTCGATAAAATAAGTAGTGAAGTGTGGGCCCTCTAGGATGGAGTGCCAAAGCTTTACTAAGGATAGACAGAATGTCAGCGATCAACCAAGTTCAATACCAGAGGTTTCAAGAGGCAGAACAGCAGCGTTTTGCTCGCAAAATGCAGGAACTTCGCCAAGAACATTCTAGGGAACATCAGGGCAGAATACGTGACCACGAGCAACGGTTAACTCAAATTGACCGCGAATATGAAACAAAGTTTTCAACTAAAGAGTCCCAGCTTGAACGCAAGTTAATCGAAATGAGAAAAAATCATCAAAGAGTTCTCGAAGAGGAAAGAACTAGACTCTCTCAAGAAAGAGAAAATCTAAAAGCGGCCCACGAAGATCAAGTTGCCCAAATGAGAAATAATCATGAAATTCGCGTTACGGAAATAAACGACTCTCATCAAAGAACTCTCGATCAAGCAAGAGAGAGATTTATGAAAGAAAAATTGAAGTGGGAAGCATAGAAAATTGAGCTAAGGAGCCAAGATGCAAGATCAAAACTTAAATCAACAGCCAGGCGGCGTTTTTCTCAATGGAAAAGCACAAATCATTGAAATGCTTCAGTACATGGGTCGAGAAGAAAAGCAAAGACTGTTAAACAATATCCGCCTTAAAAACCCGGCACTTGCTAACGAGCTGATGGAGCGAAGCTTTTCTTTTTCTCATATCGAAAACCTATACACTGACGATTTGATGACACTAATTGATCATATTGATGCCCAAATTTTTGGAGTTGCCCTCAAGGGTCAAAAGGCATCTTTCCAAAGAAAAGTACTGCAAGCTGCACCTAGAGGTTATGCCGAGAAGGCATTCAATGTAATGAATACAAAAATTTCAAATGAAAGAGAAATAGTTAAAAAGGCCCAGAATAAAATTATTAATACATTGATTGGCCTTTCTAAAAAAGGCTCAATTAACCTGTCACAATAAATTGATCAAGAACTCGGCCTTCTACCAGAAGGCCATGTCTTAGCCCCTGAGTCGACACAATTAAATTTTCAACTTTTATTTTTTCAATCAAAACTTTGGCCAGTCTTGCTCCAGCAATAATAGTACTCGTGCGCTTACCTAAAAATGGGTAACGTAAAGAAAGATCTTCACCAGAAAAGTGAGCTATTTTGTCAATAAAGCTTGAAAAGTCACTAAAGCTAATAGACTCACCCTCTAGCTTACCATGATCAAACTTTCTCATCCCACTCATCATTGCGGCCAAAGAAGTCATGCTTCCTGCGACACATACTAAATCTTTAGTTTCAAAGCGAGCTAAATTATATTCAGAAAAAATCTTTTGAATTTTTGAATCAAAGCAATTTTCATCAAACCACTCTTTTGCTCTCACACTCCCAACAGGCAAACTAACCATCTCAGAAACAACGCCCTTTGAAGTACGCACGCGCATCAACTCAGTAGATGACCCTCCAATATCCATCACAACAATTTCTCGCTGCCCAGAAAATTTTTGCTTAATTTCTTTTCCAGAAAGTACTCCAAGACCAGTATAAAAAGCCTCACCCTCAGCGCTTAATATTTTAACCTTAAGTCCAAGCTCACTCATAACCCTTGAAAAAAAATCTCTAGAGTTTTTAGCATTTCTCGCGGCTTCAGTTGCTGTGACAGGAACGCTCTCCACTGATATTTCGTATTTTTTGAGTATCTCCACATATTTTTTAAGGGCCTCAAATGTTTCATCCATGGCCTCTTTTGAGAGCTCACCGGTTTTATCTACATTTCGCCCCAAAGCGGTCACATGAGACTCACTTACAAGCTCCTCTATAAGGCCTTTATTTGTGTCAACTTCTGACACTGATAATAAAACAGAGTTCGAACCGATATCAATGGAAGCTGCTATCATTTTTTATCTCCTAGAGTTTCGGTTACATTGTTTTCATTAACTGGCGAAATTAAACCCTTCTCACAAGAAATCGCAGAAATAAGTTTTCCACTTGCGATATCAAAACTCGGGTTCCACGCCTTTGACTTTAAAGGAGAAATTCTCACTCCTTTTATCGAATGGATTTCATTTGGATCTCGAAATTCAACTTCAATTTGCGTCCCTGAATCCAAACTCAGATCAAATGAGGATGTGGGAGCAACAACGATAAAAGGAATATCAAAGTAATTGGCCAAAATACTTAATGTCTGTGTTCCAATTTTATTAGCTGTGTCACCATTTCGAACAATGCGATCTGCACCGACAATGACAGCATCAACCTTTTTTTCTTGCATTAAGTAAGCAGCAGCTCCCTCAACAATGATTTCATGCTCTATATTTTCTTTTAATAATTCGTAGGAAGTTAAACGGCTGCCCTGCAAATACGGCCGAGTCTCACAGGCCCAAACGAACTCAACAAGTTTATCTTCATTCATTTTAGTAATAGCACCGAGGGCCGTCCCTATAGGCCCACAGGCCAAGCTTCCAGTATTACAAAGAGTAAGGAAGCGAAGAGGTCTATCTCCATAGCGCTTACTCAAGTAATCTTTTACTTGTTTGGCCATTTTCAGGTTTTGCTCACCTAAGTCGCTCATTTGCATTTTGATATGATCAAGCGAGAACTCATACACATCACTTAAGCTCACATCCTCATCCAACTTCTCAAAAATAAGCCTTTTAAGTAAATCAACTTCATACTTTAAATTCACTGCTGTTGGTCGTGAAGAAATAAGATAGTTAGCAACTTCTTCAAGTTTATCTCTCGAAAAAATATCTTTTTCCAGACACTCCCTTAAGTAGAGTGTCAAACCAAAGGCCCCAGTATAACCAATTAAAGGAGCTCCTCTAACAATCATTTCCTCAATCGCTAAAAAACAATCCTGATAAGATTTTGCCTCAAAGTAAACCTCTTCCAATGGAAGTAATTTTTGATCAAGTAAAAATAGACGGGAGCCATCCCACCGTAAAGAAAGATAATCAATATTCACATTTTCTCCAATCAATCTGAACCTTGAGTCATTTGTTTTAATGTATATAAGATATCTGGTTTTAGGTTTAGCCCTTCACCCACGAAGCGGAAAGGAACTTTACTTGTCCTTGTAAAGCTAGAAGGTATGATGATGGAATTAGGGTCCTGCAAAACAACGAAAAGCTCACTTTTTTTCTCACCGTCAAGATTTAAAACTCCATTTATCGCAAGCTCTATTTCATCATCTTGAGTTTTATAATGAACAACTCCAATCTCAAGGTTCGAGGGCAAGACTTCAAGCTCTAACCTCAAATTCAAAAAATTGGCCAAAGCTCTCTCATCCAAAGAGCTCGTTTCAACAAACTGATCAACTCCAGACATTCCGGGGAGTTCAAATTCCCGTAAAAGAGGACGCAAATTTCCATCATCTGCTGTCAGCGATATATGCCCTTGAACTGTTTCTTGAAAATTTCGATCTTTCCAGTTAAGTTGTAAAACTCCATCGACTATTCCCCTTATTGATCGATAATCATCTGGCAAAAATGCTGTTATCCCCTCTAAATCAAGTTTTTCCATTCTAAGAGAGGCGTTAAACTTTTCAAGTTCCCGAGAGACAAAAAGTTTTAAATCTCCCTCTGAATAACTTGCTTCAAATTTAAGATTTGTCTCCTCGTCCTCAATTTGCTCAAAATATCCTTCACCATTTAATTGATTTTCTCCCCAATACAAATTTGAGATTACAAAATCGACTCGCTCCAGCGGCATAACAGTGTCCTGAACCATATCGAAAAGCTGTCGAAAAGAAGCAAAAAGAGATTCTCCTCTCAAGTTTGCATGATGTAAGTTTATATCCTTAACCTGAATTACAGATTTCACCTGATCTAATTTAAGCTGAGCACCTGGAGTTAAATAGAACTCAAATCCACCAATGAGTTGATAGTCAAGCTCTCCCCCTAACAACTGTGATTGTAAATTGATATCAAAATAATCAGGCCCTAGCTGTCCCATGACACTATTGTTAAGAGCGAGGTTGGTAAACTCGAAATCAAATTTTCGATCAACCTCAAAACGCAACTCTGGTCGAAGCCTAAGATTCTCCTCAATCAGCAGGTTTCCAGAAAAGCTAAAATAGTGATTACGATATTTTGCCTGAGAGATAATGGGACTATCTAATACTATATCTAAAACGGGGAAAGGGACCCTTGCACTAATATCTGAAATGTAAAACTCCCTATCTCTTACTTCGAAATGACCACTAAAGTTTCCTTCATCACCTCTTAAAGTAAGCTCTCCAGAAATATCTCCATCAATACTTGATTTCAATCTTCCTCTTCCTCTTGCCTCTCGACTAGTTCTCATTCGAAGATCCGAAGCAGGGCGATGAATTAACCGAAGCATGTAGTGAGAGTCTATCTCGCCTTGCTGTAAAAGTTTGGCCAAAGAAAACTCACCAAGAGCATAAAGCCCAACATCTATATTTTGCCCCTCAAGATTTTTTAGATTCAACTTTGTTTCAACTTCAAAGGCCGTATTTATATGATTCGAAATATTTTTGATTAGAATCTTATCAAGGTAAACTTTTTCTTTTGGCCCCTTCATTTCAAAGGCAAAATTATAGGCCCTCACACCAATGCGATTACGATCCAGGAAATCACTTCCTACTTCATCTCCTAAAAACTTTTGCGCATTAAATGAATTAGTAAAAAGAGAGTAGTTAATCTCTGGTGAATAGAAATTGAGATGTATTCGCCCACCTCCCCCAAAAATAGCATAATACGGTATACGTACCGACATCTCATCAGCTCTAAAAATAACGTCCTCAGCTCCATCTCGAACGTAAACATTATCTAAAAGAACTTCTGCACTTGTACCTATTTGCACACTAATATTAGAGTAAGAAACTTCGGCCTGATCAAAGTAATTTTCCACGAATTGATTTATCCGTGACTCTAGTTCTGTTTTATCTAGCGCAATAGCAATTGAGTAAACAAAGTAAAAGACAAAAAGAAGAAAACAAAAAGTCGCCAATAATGGAGCAAAATGTTTTACCCTAATCATGCCAGCTCCAATGGCGCAAACTTAACGGCAAAGCGCTTATTTACTCCATCTTCAAACTTGATCGTAACTCTCTCCTCCTGGCCTGCTCCCTGGCTATTTACAACGACACCTACACCATAAAGCGTATGACGGACCTTTACTCCCTTCGGAAACTTTTGAAAAATGTTTTTCTCCACTCGCTTTTCATTTTTAGCCAACTGAAAGACTGGTCCGTCGTCATACTCTTGATCAATAGGAAAATCATCATCAAAACCACTGCTAGACTGTTGATTGAGGCTCCAGTTCTGCGAGCTTGCACCCTCAGGTTTTCTCCAAACATAAAAACTATCAGGTATCTCATTTAAAAAGCGAGAAGGGCCATTAAATTTAACTTGCCCAAAAAGCATTCTGCCTTGAGCAAAGCAAATATAAAGGCGCTTCATTGCTCGAGTCATTGCAACGTAAAAAAGTCTTCTTTCTTCCTCCAAAGCAAAACTATCTCCTTCTTCAAGTGTTCGATAGCTTGGAAAAACATTTTCCTCTGCTCCTGAAATGAAGACATAAAAGTACTCTAATCCCTTGGCGGCATGAATGGTCATAAGAGAGACATCGCCAGTATTTTCGCTTTCCAGTTCATCATTACTCGCATCCAAAGTAATAGTTTCCAGATAATCGCTTAAGCTAGGCTTATCAACAGAACTTTCAAATTGCTTAATTGCACTTTGAAGCTCTTGCAAGTTTTCGAGTCTGGCCTGAGACTCATAATCTTTTATCGATTTGAGATAGTCCCAGTACCCTGAATCATACAAAATCTTTTCATAGATAGAGGAGGGCTCAGCATCCTCTTGATCGAGAGTCTGGCACTCATGAATTAAGTTTGCAAACACTCCCAAAGCAGATTTAATTTTCGCACTCAAACGCAGATGAGTATACTCTGATGGGTTATCACAGATATGAGTAATCACCTCAAATAGAGATACTCCTTTATCAACGGCCTCTTTTTCAAGCTTTCTTAGAGATGTTGCTCCAATCCCCCTCGCTGGAACATTAATAATACGACTAAGAGACAATGAATCCTGAGGATTAACTACAATTTTTATATAAGCGAGGATATCCTTAATCTCTTTTCTCTCATAAAACTTAATCCCGCCAACAATTCGGTATGGGATACGATCTCGCCTTAAGTAGTCTTCTAGTAAACGTGACTGAGCATTTGTTCTGTAAAAAACGGCCATTTCTTTATAAGGTACGCCCTCTTCACTTAAATTTTTTATTTGCTCTGAAATAAACTCTGCTTCTTTTTTATCACTTTCGCATTCGACAATTTCAATATGCTCTCCAACTGGATTGTCGGTCCACATTTCTTTGCCCTTACGCTGAGAGTTTCTTTGGATAACAGCACTTGCAGCTTCAATGATAGTTTTTGAGGAGCGATAGTTTTGCTCCAATTTAATTGTTTGGACTTTAGGAAAAGTTTCTTCGAAGTCTAAAATATTTCGAATATCAGCACCACGCCAAGAGTAAATAGACTGGTCTTCGTCACCCACAACACAAATATTTTGTCTCTTCTGGCAAATCATACGAACTAAATGAAACTGTGCACGGTTGGTATCTTGATACTCATCGATTAAGACGTATCTAAAGCGGTCTTGATATCTTTGCAGTATGTCTGGAAACTTCTCAAAAAGTTCAATGACGGCAACGATTAGCCCTCCAAAATCGATAGAGTTGGCCTTCCGAAGTTCTTGTTCATAGTCCAGGTAGTATCGATAAAAAACATCATCCCGATCTATCTCATAATCAGTGAAGTCACCCTCTGGCCGATCAATATAGTGTCCAACATTTTTAATTTCATCAATAAAGTAAAGAACTTCAAAAGGAGAAACTTCTTTTGTACTTACCCCATAACGCGAAAGAATATGTTTAACAATCGCCTTAGACTCAGATTTATCATAGATCGTAAAATTTCGACTAAGTCCAATATGTGAAGCCTCAGATCTTAAAACTCGAGCACAAAAAGCGTGAAAGGTTGTCAGTTGTAACGCTCCAATATCGGAACTTACTTCAAGCGCTACTCTTTCTCTCATTTCTTTGGCGGCCTTATTTGAAAAGGTAAGCCCTAAAACCTGATAAGGACTGATTTGCATCTTATCAATAAGGTATGAAATCTTCGCCACGAGAGTTCGTGTCTTACCAGAACCAGCTCCGGCAAGGATCATCAGAGGTCCTTCATTATGAAGGACCGCTTCCTTTTGCGCCTGATTTAAACTTTCTATATCCAACATAACTACTCAACTGTAACTGATTTCGCCAAATTTCGAGGCTTATCAATATCAGTCCCCTTATATAGGGCAATATAATAGGCCAACATTTGATTCACGACATTCACATAAAGAGGGCCCAAGTCTCCCAAGTCGCTAAAATCTAACGAGATATAAAAGTCACTAATTTCTTCAAGATCAGTATCACCTTTTGGACCAATCGTGAGAATTATTCCTTTGCGAGCTCGGATCTCTTGAATATTTGAAACTGTTTTATCATAAAGCTCTGGACCAACAATGGCGACATTTACCATTTCACTGTCAATCAATGCAATTGGGCCATGCTTTAACTCACCTGACGCATATCCTTCCGCGTGAACATAAGCGATTTCTTTAAGCTTGAGTGCCCCTTCTAATGCAATTGGAAAGTACATCCCTCGCCCAGTATAAAAATAACCCTTTCTTTCATAGATTTCTTTAGCAATTGCTTTAATTTTTTCCTCTTGAGCTAGGAGATAATCAACTCTCTCGGCCAACAAATTAAACTGAGAAGCTAAGGCCACCCTTCGTTCTGGATTATTTAGATCTCCAGAGAGAGCATACGAAAGAAGTCTTCCCGTCAAAACCTGTTGAGTGAAGGCCTTTGTACTTGCAACTCCTATTTCAACGCCTGCTCGAATAATTAAATTATGGTTACAGTTTCGATATAAAGTTGAACCTTCAACATTTACAATAGATATCGTATCAAGTCCCTTCTCTGTACACAGCTCCTGAGCTGCCAAAGTATCTGCAGTTTCACCGGACTGGCTCACAAACAGCCCCATTTCCCCACTTTTAATCAAAGGGTTTTTATAGCGAAACTCGCTCGCAATTTCAGCAACGGTTGGGATTTGATTATATTGCTCAAGAAAATCTTTAATCATCAGACCTGCGTAAAAAGCAGTTCCACATGCAGAAATATGAACTCTTTCTGGTCTTAAATTTGCCACATCTTGTAGGGCCGACTCTCCTTCTCCTGCAAAATAATACTGAGTTAAAGAGCGGATAAGCTCCGGCTGCTCATGAATCTCTTTAAGCATAAAGTGATCGTAATCTCCTTTATCCGAAGCTGTCGCAGAAATATCAGGAGTCTTTGACATATATCTTCGCGTTTTAGTGCCATCAAGCTCATAGAAGTTTAACAAATTCTTATTGGCAGCACTTAAATGACATAAAACATCGTCTTCAGGAAAATAGAGCTTATGAACCATTCCGGCCAAAGCATAAGGATCTGAAGAAACAAGACCCTCAGAACTTGTTTCATTAATCCCACAAACAAGTGGAGCTCCACGCTTAATCGCATAAATTTCACTTGTTTCACTATTCAATATCACAAAGGCAGAGTTGCCCGTAATGCGATGAAAAGAGTTAATGATCGCCTGTTTAAATGGAACATCCTGTGAAACTTGATCACTTAACAAGGCCAAAAAAACTTCCGAGTCCGTCTCAGAATGAAACTTAATTCCTTTTTCGATAAGCTCTCGTTTAAGTGTTGTGGCGTTTTCAATAATCCCATTGTGAACCATGGCAATTTTATCATTACTATGTGGATGAGAATTTGTGTCATTGACTTCACCGTGAGTGGCCCAGCGAGTGTGGCCGATACAGGAGCGTGCAACAAGATTTTTTCCCTCTAAAATGCGCTTGAGATTTTCAAGTTTTCCACTTTTCTTAAACACGCAAAGTTCATTATGTTCGTCGACAAAGCTTACACCTGCCGAATCATAGCCTCGATACTCGAGTCTCTTTAATCCCTCTAAAACGGTTTCAACTGAATTTTGGGGACCTAAATGTCCAACAATTCCACACATAAACACCTCGCGCAACGCACCATAAAAGTCAAAAATATTGAATCGACAATACCATCTGATACAGATATCGACTAGCTAGAGCGACTCCCTAGAGCTAGGGATTTGATTTTTTCTTAATAAATTTCTTTGCCAGGCCTTCTTTGGTCGTCTGCCTAGTGCGTGAGATTGCAAAAGAGCCTTTTGGCATCGACTGATTTATAGTCGAGCCACTCGCCACAAAGCACTCATCACCAATTTCCACAGGTGCGATAGCTTGACTATCTGAGCCAATGAAACAATCACTTCCAATCTTAGTCTTATGCTTATTCGCCCCATCATAATTACATGTAATAAATCCACAACCGATATTAGTTCTCGCCCCAATCTCAGCGTCTCCCACGTAACTCAAATGACTAACCTTTGAAGCGGTATCAAAAAATGATTTTTTACTTTCTACAAAGTTACCAATTTTAACTGACTCAGCAAGGTGACTTCCTTCTCTCAATCGAGCATATGGGCCAATTTGACAGTGAGATTGTATTTTCGCTTTCTCGATATAAGAATTTGCATAAATGGACACATCTGAATCAATTTCACTACTCTTTATTACGCATCCACTTTCAACAACGCAGTTTTTACCAATTTTTGTTTGTCCCTGAAGGACAGAGTTTGGATGAATAAGAGTTCCCTCCCCAATTTCGACTGAAGTATCGATATAAGTATTTTCAATATCAATAAGCCGAACTCCAGACTCAAGCAACTCAATATTTTTTCGCAATCGTAATGATCTTTCAATTCGATGCAACTGAACAAGATCATTAACTCCCAAGAAGTCTTCTTCGCTATCAAAGCAAAGAGCTTCAACATCGGCCCCAGGTTTAAAAACATCAGTTAAATAAAACTCACCCGAAGCATTGTTATCATCCAAAGATTTTAAGGCATCAACCAAATAGCTCGTCTTTATAAGATATAAACCAGAGTTGACCTCTTTAATTAATTTTTCACTTTCACTGGCATCTTTTTCTTCTGTAATTTTAAACCCTTTATCAGACTTTATGATTCGCCCATAACCATGCGGATTTTGCGCGACAAAACTCGCACATACTGCACTCGAGTCTTTTTGCTTAAGTCGAGTAATCATATTTTCAAGTGTTGCCTTACTTAAAAGTGGTGTGTCTGCACACATTATAAAGGTATAAGTATAATCAGATGCATTTGGAGATTGTGCCATATACTCCTGAACCGCATGCCCCGTTCCTTTTTGCTCTCGCTGATGAACAAAGTTGATTTTATTCTTACTTGGCAACTGATTAATATGGTCCTCGACAAGTTCTTTTGCATGACCAGTAATAACGGTAATATCAACTTTGTCGTGATCTAAAGATTCAACTGCGCTAATAATATAATCAACAAGAGCACGACCAACTGCTTTAACCAAAGGTTTTGGTTGGTTTAACTTTAGTCTTGTACCCTTACCTGCGGCCAAAATTACCACACTAATTCTATCGGACATATGCGCTCCACAAGGTTTTAACAAAAAACAAACAGCTATAGTCAACTAACTCGAACCCCCTGCTTTTATCGAGGATGTGACCCGTAACATGCCTATATTCAAACATACACCGTCTAATTATGTCAGTTAAAACAAAAAAAAAGTTAAATAAAACCGTAAAAAACTTAAAGACTTAACCAGTAATCCCCGATTGATTAAAAGTATGGATAATACCTTCTCAGGTCCCGTTTGGAGGAGACATTATGGTAACGAATTACGAGGGCGATAGTATCGAATTGAAAGAGGAACTCCCACTCTTACCCATTAGAGATATAGTAGTTTATCCTTTTATGATACTACCTCTATTTGTCGGACGAGACAGTTCAATCCAAGCGGTTGAGCACGCACTTAACCACACTGATCGATTGATTTATCTCGCCAGTCAAAAAGATATCACGGCCGAAACGCCAGAACCTTCTGAAATTTTCGAACTCGGTACTGTCGCGATGATTATGCGAATGAGAAAACTTCCAGACGGGCGAATAAAAATACTCGTTCAAGGCCTCACTAAGGCGCGAACTCAAAATATTACACAAGACACTCCATTCTTCATGGCAAAAGTCGATAAAGTAGAAGATGTGCATATCGAGGGAAGTGATGTCGCCACCAAGGCACTCATGCGCAACCTAAAAGAACAACTCGAAAGAGTTATTACTTTGGGTAAAGTTCTCTCTCCAGATATTCTGATGGTACTTGAAGATATTCAAGAGCCAGGAAGGCTGGCCGACCTTATTGCCTCTAATTTAAATCTACCAGTTAATGAAGCTCAACTTGTCTTGGAAACCCTCGACCCAATTGAGCGCCTTCATCGAATTAACGATATTCTTAGTCGAGAACTTGAAGTTCTCGCGATGCAGGCAAAAATTCGAAATAACGCAAAAGAAGAAATTTCAAAAAATCAAAAAGAATATTTTTTAAGAGAACAGATAAAGGCTATCAAAAATGAACTCGGAGACAACGGAGCAGCCGCGACCGGTGAAGCCGAGGATGAAGTTGGTGACTTTCGTGCAAAAATCGAAGCTTGTAAGATGCCAGAAGAAGCGCAAAAAGAAGCTCTCAAGCAACTTACAAGATTTGAGAAAATGCACCCAGATTCATCAGAGTCAAGCATTATAAGGTCTTATTTAGAGTGGCTCACGGATCTCCCCTGGTCAACTTCGAGCGAAGAGAATATTGATCTAGATGTGGCTTTAGATATTTTAAATGAAGACCACTTTGA
>SKIL01000236.1 GCA_007116425.1 Bacteriovoracaceae bacterium
ACGCAGAGGAGGCCATCTCTTCAACACTTCGACTCACAAGTCTTTGATTTTTAGCAAAGTTAACGGCCCCACCATCATCTGGAGATGTCGTCGGATCAATAGTGCGCGAAAAACTTGAGTTCAAAGTCATACGCTGATTAAAAATAACCCTTGGGTGGTGGCCTAAAAATGGCTGAAAATATCGAGAGCTAATCATATCCATATCTACTTCAGTAGGGTTTTGAATTAAAACCAAGCGCAGCGAAAGAGCAACATCTGTTCGACTGGGAATATAAAAGCCCTGCCTCTCTCCAATTGAGGAATCCAGTGTTCCTGAAGTAAACCTTTTTGCAGATGTTTTCACTGTTTTAGCGTAATAATCAGATGACTCAACAATCCCAATAAGAACAGCATCTGAGCGCGAGCCATCTCCGCCATTTACAACTCTCAACCCAGGAAATGAAGACATCAGATAATAGATCTCTGAAGTAAAAGCATGAGAAACATTTGGCAAAGTACTATGGTTATAGAACATCGGAATTGAAAGGGTTTGAATTCCATATGCGGCGAGTGGATTATCTCTAGCAACAGGCCGATAGCCTGCACAGGATGCAATACTCATCATAGATATGACAGGTAACAAGGTCTTAAAAAATGTATTTTTTATCCCTCTTCCCTTACTCATTTTTCCTCACTGCACAAAAATTCTTCATCTATTCATTTTTATCACTCCATGAGACAATAGGTAAATGATAAAACTGGAAAAACTTATTGAAACTCAGATTGGCAAGCTCGGTAGAGAGTCGAAACACAGAAACTTTAGCGGACATGCCAAACCAGGCCAACTATCAGAGGCCTTTGACTTTCTTAAGCTCGTTCACAATTGGAGTGATATTGTTGGACCGAGGCTTTCCAAACATACAATTCCACTTAAAAATCAGGGACGCAATCTCACTCTCTTAACAGATCATTCTGCTATTTCTCAACAGGTCGACTTTATTAGCTCTATGATTATAAATAAAATTGAAGAAGAATTCCCTCAACTCAAAGGAAAAATTCAAAAATTAAATTTTATTGTCGACTCTACACATTTTCAGAAAAAAATGGAGCAAGTAAGTAATCAAAAGTCGATACTTGCAAAACAAGGAAAGTTGAAAAAGTCCGAACTTCAGAATGTACCAAAGGACTGGAAAGAGCGAACAGGCCTTCACCCCTACTCTCCAGAATTTCAAAAATTAAAGAAACAGGCCGATTCATTCTTTGAAAACGTAGAAGATAAGCAGGTAAAAGATCTTTTGACCTCACTCTATATTCAAATTAGTCACAAGTAATCAATCTGATTTAAACGATCTAAGACTTCATCGCAATAACGGCCGCGTCGAATCACTTTTAAGTTTCGATCGGGAGTTAAACAAATAATTGTTGAGGATTCGCCAGATGAAGAGATGCTTTCATCATAAAGAAATTTTGCCTCAGGGGCGTAAGAATGCAAAAAGCTTTCAGCTCGCTCCTTTGATATAATTGACGCTTCTCCACTAAGATTTAAACTTGTCGTGGTAACTGGGCCTCCAGCAAGTTGAGTCAACTCACTGAATAAACTTCCTTGTAGTACGCGTACTCCTACGAAATCGCTTTCGCCGACGATATGGGGAGGGATCTGCTTCTTTAATAATTCCAGTGGAAGCAGAAGAGTAAATTCCAACTCAAAGCATGACTTCAGTTTATTACTATAGGCTTTTGGAAACTCAATATACTCACTCAAGTCCTGAAAACTAGAAAATAAAATACTTAAAGGCTTGTTTGCCTCATTTCTTTTTTTACTTCTCACTAACTCATTGGCCTCTTGCGAATATATACAGGCACCAATTCCCCAAACAGTATCTGTGGGATAAATAAAAATATCGTTTGAATAATTCTTACCCATATTGCCCCTAATAAAAGTAAACGTATTTCCATAGAAAGCTATCTCTATATTCTCCCATCTTTATCAAATTAAAAACCGCATAGTCGATACCTCTACCACTTGAGAGCATTTTTAAATAAAAAGACCTTCTCAGCTGAAAATATGCTTCTTTGAATTGATTATCTGAGCTAGCAAAAATATCTCTAAGCTCTGATCTTTGAGATAGAAGTATCATAAGGTAATTAAAATAAAGATCATCCTTACGCGTAAGAAGATGATTCATACGCCGATGAACAACATCTCGAAACTCTTCATCACTAGGATAAAAAAATAAAAATATCCAGTCATTATAAGAGGACATATCCACAAGATTGCGATGGTTACTTAAAGTGGATTGTCGTACAAAGCTAAAAAGCTCTGAGTCAGTTGTTCTCCCAGACAAAATATCATACCAAAAACTTACAAAAGGCGGCCCATAACGATGGTTTTTTAACATACGTCTCATTCGACTAAGAGACCAGTCAGCATTCAAATCACTCTTTAATTTATTAAATGCTTCGATATTGAACACAGAGCTTAAATGGTAAACCCACATCTGAACAAGGGGTTTATCATCTATCTGCTGATAAGACTGACGGATAATTTCAACAATCTTTTCTTCAAACTCTTCGATTTTTTGATCTTCACTAAATAGTGCCGGACCAAGATCAAACAAATAGCGATAAGAATCAAAGAGAATCAATTTTTTTATTTTTCTTTTCGCACGTCCATAATTCCTCAAGGACAAAGAAAGCCCCAGTTCAGACATCGTTTTTAAAACTTTATTATCGGAAAGATCGTCTAATAGTTTTTGATTCTCAAAAAACCTTTGTCCTCTTGCCTGAGGATCTAATAAGATTTGTTGCTCAGTGCTAACACTTAAGAACTTTTCAAGCATTTGCTCGCCGGCTTGCAAGCCTCGACTCCTTTTCAACTTGGAAAGAAAGTTTTCAACTTCAACTCGATTACTATACTCCATCATTAAAGAGGTAAAATACTTTTCTTTAACATCAAAAGCTCGACTTTCCTCTCTTGAAGAAAAATAAATAAAGTCGAGAAGGTTTTGAAGTGACTCATCAATGTGATCAGAGCATTCTGTAAAATAATTTACCCAAGAGCTTTGAGTTAAAAAACCCTTGCTCTCTTTATTGAGAATAACTAGGTGTAGTCGATACAAATATCTTTCAAGAGGACGACAGTTAGTCGGAACTGAGAGTCTGGATGCCTTTAGGCGAGGGCCATCTAAACCTAGGCTTAAGAAAATCCTACCGTCTTCATGCTCAATGATCTGACGAAAGTTTTTTTTTTATCTTGTAATTGAGGTGCAATCTGAGTAGTCACAGTTTGTGAGTATGCACTTGAAATAAAGGGAATAAAAGAGCGGTTTAGAGCTTTTCCATAAAAATAAAGCACTCCAATAATCACAAAAATAACAAGCCCAAGTAAAAGAAATAAGTACCTGTCGTTTTTAGTCTTTTCTTTTTTAACTTCAGGCCGATCGCTTGCAATTATTTTTGATTGCTTCTTTACACTCTTAGGAGCACGTTTCCGGCTTTTTTTCTCCTTTTTGTCATCATTAAGCGTAGCCTCCTCAAGAACAGGCCTAGCGAGCTTCTCTTCAAGATTTTCGACACTATCACTTTGAATGCTAGAAGGAGTGTCTAAGTTAGGCTTTTTTTTTGAAGTTTTTCTATGTTCAGTGTCATCAAAAGAAAGCTCGAGATGATCTAATTCATCTTCTTCTAGAATAGAGTCCTCAGGCGCAGAAACCTCTTCACTCACCATTGATTCACTTGATTCATTATTAGGTTGAA
>SKIL01000056.1 GCA_007116425.1 Bacteriovoracaceae bacterium
CTTCTCATCACGGGGACTTGCTTTTCTTTTGCCGCAAGCATTTCAGGGTTTTCAGGTCGAATCGCCGAACTGTAGACTACTAGAGTTGAGCTATTTAAATTTTCAGCTTTGTGTCCAATATAAATGTCCACCCCCAAAGATCTCAACTTTTGAGTGTTTGCAGACTCTGCGATATCAGAGCCACTGACCTTAAATCCCATCGACTTAATCAGCTCTGCAATACCGCTCATTCCAATTCCACCGATTCCAATAAAATGTACCTTAACGTTTTGCGGGGCATCTATCATAGTTTTCTCACTAAAAGTTGTTAGAAATCTTCTTTCTATACCAAATTTAGCGGCATTTTCCTAATCAAAGACGAGTAAATTTATGCTCGGTGGGGCCGACTGTAATCCTGAAATGACGAATGGCGAAAATATTCATTTGTTTGCATACTTTCACTTTCTTGATTTTCGTTCGCAAGCTCATGCCTGACGGCCGAAAAAATAAGGCCAACAGCAAATAAATTTGCTACCAAACTAGAGCCTCCATAACTGATAAAGGGCAGATTCATACCTTTAGTCGGAAGTAGGCCAAGTACAACTGCCATGTTGAGATAAGCTTGTGATCCAAGTAGGAATGTTAACATCAAGGTTATATAAGTCGCCTTACGACTGCGCATATGCATGGCCATATTCAAGCCAAAATAAACTAAGGCAAGAAACAAAGTTGCAACGATGGCCACACCTAAGAAGCCGAGCTCTTCTCCTAAAACACTAAAAATAAAATCATTATGAGCTTCAGGTAGGTAAAAAAGTTTTTCATTACTATTACCTAGTCCTTGGCCAAACAGGCCGCCATTTGCAAAGCCATAAAGAGACTGAATAATTTGAAAACCACTGCCCAGAGGGTTTTCCCAAGGATCGAGAAAAGTAAGTAAACGTTTAACTCTATACGGTTGAGAGATCAGTAGGGTTAAACCTATAACTGTTATCACAGGAAGTGAAAGGTAAAAAATCTTACGCGGGAATCGACTTACAAAACACGCAAAGGCCATCCCAATTAAACAGATTGAAAAGGTTCCAAAGTCTGGCTGAAGAATTAAGACAATGAGAGGAAAAACTAAGTACAAGGCCTTTTTAATTCGCTCTTTGGGAAGCATATTTTGAAACTCATCAAAGTACATGAATGAAGCGAGCAAGATAGTATATTTAACGATTTCACTTGGCTGAATTCCAAATCCCATAAAATGAATCCATCGTTTCGCACCCTTAACCTCAACTCCAATTTCGGGAATAAGAGTAAGAGCTAATACCAAGCAGGCCAGGATATGGATGACAAAGCTAAACTTGAGCCAAAAAGAATATTTAGTGCGAAAAACAAAATAGGCCAGGGAAGAACCCATCCCAAGAAATAATAACTGTCTTACAAAAAAATGAAATGAATCATTATAATATTCGCCAGCATAGATATAGCTAGAGGAAAGAACCATAATCATACCGATTGCAATGATTGCAATCAGAACAAGAAAAAACTTTTTCGCGGATGACTCTAGGATATCTAGAGAGTTTAAGGAATCATCCATAATAATTAGACCTCCGCATCCTGCATTAGGCCCCCTCGCACTTCCGCGAGGGAATTTGAATCATGACACTTTATATTATATCTAAAAAAGCAATAATAACAATAAGATATTATTATAGTTGATAAACTAATTTCTTAAAGTAATTACCGCGTTCTTCAAAGTCACGAAAAAAGTCAGTGCTTGGATTACCCGGTGACAATAAAATCGTATCTCCTGTTCGAGACTTTTGATAGGCCAAAAGCACCGACTCTTCAAAAGAACCAACAATAAAAGTTTGAGGGTGTTCACCAAGAGCACGATTCATTCGCTCCTTTGACTCACCAACAAGAACTAAAACGCGAGCATTCTTGATGATTTCTGGAACATATGGCTCAAACTCAATTTCTTCATCATCTTTTCCACCAGCAATAAGAATAACTGGATTTTTAAACGAATTTACGCTCTCAACCAACTCATCCATTGTTTCAGCTTTAGAGTCGTTGTAGAAACAAACACCATTTTTCTCCATTAAGAACTCTAGCCGGTTAGGAACTCCTGGAAATTTTTCAATACAAGTTTGAATGCTTTCGTCGGAAACACCAAGCGCCTTACTTGCAGTAACTGCGGCCAAAAGATTTTCGCGGTTATTTTGCCCAACAATTCGCATATTAGAAACTTTAAACTCTGAATGGTAATCAATATTTGAATGTATTCGTCTTTGATGAAAGTGAGTTCCTTGAATTTCACTCATGACACCCATCGTGACAAAAGACTTTCTTGAATACCAATAGGTCTGACAGTTTGCATTTCTAAAAAAAGTATTATTAGCAAGCTTATCAAAATTAACAACCAAGGTGTCATCAGGTGAAAGCATCTTAATGATATTGAGTTTCATCTCAATATACTCACCAACAGATGAAAAATGTGCCTCAGGATATTTCTCAGAAATATTTGTAAAGACAACTAACTTAGGGTGAAAGTTTTCAAGCTTTCGCATCTGAAGAGCAGACACCTCAACAACAACATAGTCGTACTCGTCAGGGTCTCCCTGCATTGCAAATTCAATAAATGGCGTATCGCTAGTTCCACCAACAAAAACATTTTTTCCATCAAGTTTTAGAGTGTAACCAATCATATGAGCTACAGTCGTTCGGCCGAAAGAGCCACAAACAGCGACGATAGGCTTTTTGCACAGTAAATTTGCAAGTGCGAACTCGCTATATACTTCCTTATTATTTTGTCGTGCTAATTGGAGTTGTGGCAACTCTGGATCAACAGCAGAGCAGTAGACAACGACATCTGCTTCTAAAAAGTCTTCATCTCTGTGCTCACCAAAAGTCATTTCAGGTGTAGGGTTAATTTTCTTTAGTTTTTTTACTGATTTATTGAGATCAAAAATTGGTTTAATGTCAGTAACGCGGATATTGCACTCAAAGCGATTAAAAAAATTGATTAATTTAAAACCTGTTTTTCCGACACCAACAATGAGAACTTTTTTATTTTTAAATCTTTCCATCCTTTCCATTCAGGGACTCCTATCTCATTTTTAATGTTGCAATTGCGACAATGGCCAAAAATAAACTAATGATCCAAAATCTCACAATAACTTTTGGCTCTGGCCACCCCATCAACTCAAAATGGTGATGAATTGGTGCCATCTTAAAGACTCTTTTCTTTCTCAATTTATATGAAGCCACTTGAATAATTACCGACATGGCTTCGGCCACAAATATTCCCCCGATCAAGGCAAACAAAACTTCATTTTTTGTCACAACCGCCATGGTACCAAGAGCTCCACCAAGAGAGAGGGAGCCCACATCTCCCATAAATATCTGTGCAGGGTAGGAGTTGTACCATAGAAAACCAACTCCGGCACCAATAATAGCAGTCGCAAGAACAACTACTTCTCCGGCCCCTTCAATATAAGGAATAAAAAGGTACTGAGCAATTTCAATATGACCTGTTGCGTATGCGATGACACCAAGAGTCATCGCGCTAGTCATAATCGGGCCAATAGCAAGTCCATCGAGACCGTCTGTCAGATTAACTGCGTTACTTGATCCAACAATAACAAAGGCCCCAAAAAATATATAGGCCCAACCCAGGTCCATAATTGGACCCTTGAAAAAGGGGATATAAAGTTCAGTACTCATACCTCCCCACATTTTTAAGGCGGCACAAACTAA